>NZ_CALKQY010000023.1:0-133792 GCF_937990675.1 Hoylesella shahii
TTCGCTAATCACCAAATTTATAGACACTTATAATTCGTCGAACTCACGTTATTTACTATGGTTTTGCATTTCTAGTTTTAAATAAATAGCGCCATTTTTGCCTTCGCGTCAACAAAAAAGTGGCATTTTTCCATGCATTATTTTCTGCGTTTTGTAGCAAAACGCATTGCGTTTAGCACCAAATAGCCTTGCGTTTTGCTGCATATTGCAAGGCGTTTTGCTGCTAAATGCAAGGTATTTTAATGGTTTTTACAGCGTCATTTTGCTGCAATATTAACAATAAACGCAACTATTTGCTCACCAAAACAAGATTAAGAAAACACAAAGCGCTTTTTACATCCAATTCACTAACAGCGTATAAAAAGCAGTCTCATCACAAACAAACTGGCGCTTCGCCAGCGAGAATTATCTTTATTGCAGGACTAAAAAGGGGTTTTTAGTATAAAAACACTGTAAACCACAAGAAATCAGCACCTTACAAACTTTAAAAATACGCGCGTTTTTTAGCCCTATACTCGAAAATTTCGCACCGAAGGCACTCTCAGTGTTAAAATTTAGTGCAAATATTTTACAATTCATCAAAACCATTAAACCCAAACCAGTCATTAGAGAGCCTAGAAACAACACAAAAACAAGAATTCTGGAAACATTGTGGCCTAATAACCGATTGGAGTTAAAAGTGTAAACTTGGTTCGCACTACAGCAAAATGCAGTTCCCTGCTCGTGGCTGTTAAAGCAAAACAATACCATCGAGCAAATTATAGCCCCCAAACGTCGTGGTGATGGTTATTGTTTGCGCAACGTTTTAGCCTTTCGCGGCAAATAAAGTTTAGCCGAGCCCACCGTATTTATTTGCTTATCCACCTCCATCAGTAATGGTGCAGAGATGGTTATAGCATCCTTTCCATGCAAGTTAGACAGCATTTTGCTATATTGCTTACGCATAAAATACAACAACGAATTGGCTTTGGGTTCGGCAGTCTGCAACTGATATAAAGCCGTGTAAGCACTTCGCAGCAGGTCAACAGCCTGTATTCGTTCTGGTGCGATGTCGGCATACCGGTCTAAAGTCAAAAGCATATCCCGCCACGAGTCGAATATTTGTTTGCAAAATTGCTCTCTTTTGCTTGCCATTGGCACAGCCAGCAGTCGTTCGAACCTAGCATCGAAGAGCCATGAAGGTGGCAAAAAGAAATGGCGTTGCAAAAACTTCACTGCATTTTTAGCTACGTGGGGTGGTTCTAGCTGATTGAACACCGAAGGAGGGAGATTGGCTTTTTTTATACCATTGATATGCCTAATCACATGAGAGAGCATGTGCTGATAATGCTCAACCAATCCTTCATGGCGGTTGCGGAAGAGATTTCGTTGCACACTGTCGCGCGAAATCCATATTGCAGAATCGGCACAAAGCAGCCTAATATTTTCTATGCCTTGCTCGTTAACCGCCAGATGGTTGTTACCCAAGTCTTCTGCACAGGCCATAACATCTGCTCCGCTGTCGAAAGCCAGCAAGCTATCGCCCTTGGTTTCGTTAATCCATCGACTGCGATTGGCCTGCCTCTCAGCCTCATCTTTACCCGGAAACCAGCGATAAGCACAGGCAATAGCCCAACAATCGTACACCCCTAATCGGGCAATGCGGTTGCGCAAGCTTACCTTATCAGTTGGTTTTAGCGCGTAGTTGCATCGCACATAGTCCATAACCGAGGTTGTTATGCCGTTGCGATGAAGGAAATCGTTGTTGCGAAGACTATCTAGCGAGAAATGCGAAGACGCTAAGAAATTGTGTTCTAAGCCCAATGAATGCCCCACTTCGTGTGTAAGCACCAATTCGAGCAGCACATTGAGCACCGAGTCGGGCAGTTCAGGCTGCCTAGCAGCAGGATCGTTGGCACCACATTGCACAAAATACCACTGCTTAAGCAAGTCTAACACCCCGCTAAACACGCCAATATGGCATCCCACCACTTCGCCTCCGCATGGTTCGCACGGTGTTGGCCCATAGGCATTACGAAAATTAGACTCCTTCCACGAAATAAACGGCACAGTTATGTCGTAGGGACAAAAGTAGGGATTAACCGAGTCTTCAGGTGCCAGCTGCGCATCAATGGCGTTTTTAAAGCCTGCTTGCTCGAAGGCTGGCAACCAATTGCGTACGGCTTTGATGGTTGCATTGCGAATTTGTTCGGGCATTTGGCGATCAACATAAAACACAATGGGGCGTATTGGCTCTACCAGTTCGCCATTAAGATAGCGTTGGTGCAGTGCTGGTGGCACTTCCAGTCGCCATCGCTTAACAATGCTGCGCCGAGAAGGCATACTTTCTCCCCCAATAGCTAGGCGCGAAATAGTAAAATACGAACCCAACCCTACCGTAACAGGCTCTAGCAATTGCTTAGGCATGAGTGCAATGCACACCCCCGTTAAGTAAGAAACCGTTTTAGGGGTTGTATCGGGCTCGTGGGGAGAAGATAAAAACGAATTATAATCATATACACGCGACACCTGAAACAAAAAACGGTCGGGCTTAACGTCAATCTTCTCTATCTTATCAAACTGCTTTTGCTTGTTGCCAAGCTTAAAATCTAAGAAGGCAATGCTCATGGAGAACAGCGGAAAATGCTTAAGCCACTCGCCCACTTCAACCAAAATGCTGTTGGCCGAACGCTGAATGATAGGCAACCGCTCGTAAACACGAGTAGTGGAACTGGTTAATGCAAGGCGCGAAAACACCGAAGTGCTATCCGTGAAATAGCGATTATACTGGGGATGAGTAATCCACAACTTGTCGCCATGCACCTCCATGCCAAAGAAAACAGGACCAATCATGTCGCCTGGATAACCCCATTTTGGGCCGCTTTGAGTTGTCTTATCCAGTTTTTGAGCCTTAAGCACCGTAATGGAAGACACAAACTCTCGCCCAAACAATGTGTCGGGGATTTCCCAATAAAGCTTTTCGCCCACCTTATATGTGGTGAAAAGTCCGTTCGACACATTTGTTTTGGGATTATTAGAAAAGAAATGAGAAACCGTTTGCCCCTTGGCCACCACAAAAAGCAGGGCAAAGACAACGATCAGACCAACTTTGCGCAACATGATTAAAATAATCGTTTCAAAGAAAAGAAAAACGCACGCTAAGCACAGTATGCCCAGCGCACGTTTCTCTTTACACCTTTATTCGTAACTATAAGTAATATCTGCTATTTTTCCAAAGGGGAGACTACCATTGCCATAAACAAAACTAGCGTTGGAAACATGCGCTAAGTCGCCCGAGGCAGTGAGTTTTAGTTCAACCACCATGCCTTTATCACCCTGATTATAAGCCACGCCCATCGTTGTACCCAAGATTTCGACCGTTTCGCGGTTCTTAAATTTGGCGCAAACCACCTGTGCATCGCTCGGTGCAGCATACACTTCAACCACCTTATTGCGTTTTAGGTCTACACGATAAACCTTGTTTGCAGCAGCCATAAACAGCAAGTCGGCCGAAAAGGCGTAGCTTGCAGCAAACTTAGCGGTGCTTAAATCTACCTCTGACGGCATGTTTACCGTGTATTGCGCCACGCAATGCGGCTCTGTGTCGCGACAACTAAACTTGTACACCGTGAGTTGTTTACTGCCCGTGCGATATCCAATGCCATATAATTGACTGCCATAGGCGCCACCAGCAACAATATCGGTAATGGTTAAGTCGGCCGGAATGGTATCAGGATTGAAGGCGTTGACATAAGTGTCGCGCTGCCCCACAGGTCTTACAGGCACACCACGGTCTACCCATGCGCTACCATATCGGCGCATAGAAACCGACTTATAGGGTGTGCCATAGAAGTCGGACAGTCCGAAAGCCGGCCGTTTTAAGAAGCGATGGTTTTGCGAATCGTAGAAATATAGCACGTTTTGGCCAGCCCCATAAGCCGAGATGGTGGGATATTTGTCGCCCTCTTTCACCGAATAGGGCACACACGTGCCATCCATGTGTGCGAAATAGGCTTTGCCATCGTTAACCAATAGTTCGCCATGTGCATCCATCTTATAGGTTTGCAACTTAATTTGCTTACCATCAGCAGTGGGTTCGAAGAGAATTTTTTCCGTGGAATATTTCACCGCAAGTGTGCTAGGCGTAACCAAAGCCACCCCCTTTGTGGTGGCAATAACCATTCCGGGATTGGCCGAAAAGCCCAAAAAGCCGAACACACTGGTGGCCTCTTTGCTGCCATACACCTTACGTGCAGCCAAGGCAAGCGGTTTTCCTTGGAGTGGGAATGGCTCGTTGCGTTCCGACTTGTAAACATCAGCATAGACAAAATAGCCATCGGGTGCGCCTTCAACGGCACCCAGCATCGTTTTCCCATCTTTTTCGTGCAACACAAACCAGCAAGGATTAAACGGTTTCACAATTTTCACCTGCGTTTTTTTGTACCATTGCGTGCCATTTGCTTTATCGGTCACCACAAGCAGCAGTCCGATATTGTCTGTCTGCCCAGCTTTCACCGTTACCTTGCACTCCTTACCCTTAGCATAAGGCATATAATCGTTCATATTATCCGATAGTGCTTTGGCATCTTCTTTGATTATCAGCCATTGAAAATCAAGATTTTCATCGCCCGTTGCCATCGTTTGCGCGATAATGGGCTTGAGTGTCACCTCGGCATCATCGGTTTTAGGCATACGTACTTGCGGTTCGTCTATCTCTATTTTTACGCCATTCACATCGTGGTAGTCGTAGTTTCCCTTATCTTCGTAGCATCCTGCCAAGACGAACACGGCACATGCAAGGGCAAACCTTATTATTTGTGGTTTCATTTTCATTATTACTGTCGATGTTAATTGGTAATTATTCTGGCTACACGTATCTATTTCTTGCGTTTTGCAAGATTTAGCGATGCATGAGCAACGTTATTGCGCCAGTTATTAACATTTACGAATTGCTTAGAAGGATATAGGCATGCCTTTATCGTCGACGATGGCCGGTTTACCTGCTGCCAAATAGGCTTCGTAAGCTTTGCTAACCGTATCAAAATCGTCGTAAGTGAGCTGCGAATAATCTTTACCCAGCACGTCCATCATATAGATATACTTGGCATCACTATATTCACCCCAGTCGCCTTCGTCCCAGTTATAGGGTCGCAATTGCCACCGCACGTTCACCAACATTTGGTTGAGTTCCACCAGTCCCTTATCAAATTGGTGGTTGGGATTGGCCTGATCGAACGCCACTAAGCATCCAAAGGCTTTGTTACCACGCTTAAGTTCGGGGCGTTTAACCCGATAGTAGTAGGTTTGGCACACGGTGTCAAGCGCCGAGAACGTGTATTTGTCGGCCAATTGCAGTTCGGGTGAAGCCTCATAGCCCTCAGCAGGCATCACTTTCAAGCAGAAGTTGCGTGGTGCTTCGAGGTTAACGCCCTGAATGCGCACAGCAAAGCTATCGGTTTTAAACTCCGTTTTCTTCACATAATCTGTATCAACAAACTCCACGATGCGTTGTCTTGCATAGAAGTTTACGCGTGAAGATTGGTTGTAAAGTTCAATTTCGTTTTGCTTACAGCCCACAAAGGCGCTTGTAACAAACAACAGTGAGAGCATATATAAGATGTGTTTCATACCTTCGTTACCTTAATTGTTATTACCATGTATCGTCTCATCATCGGGGAGTGGCATCCGATATTGCGTCTTAGTCATGCTATTGACACCGCATCCCAACCATGTTTCGTAGTTATGCGCTTTGAGAAAGAAGAACAATTTGCCCTCGGCGAAGAACTCCTTGCGATATTCTTTCATGATTTCGTTGATGCGTTTGGTTTGCGTTCTGGTTACTCCAGCCATGGGTTGGGCATCGTCATAATGCTCTGTGCGCACCTCATCGGCAAACGATATGCCACGCGCAAAGCGCACAGCATTAAGCGCATCGGCACTTTTCTGTGCATCGGGTTCGCATTCGGCAACGATATAATACATCTCGGGCAAGCGAATAAGCGGGATGGCATCGGCTCCAACGTAGGTGTAGGCTTCTTTCAAAGGTTTCTGATTATACTTACGACAGAAGGCTCTGACGTCAGAAGCGCCCGTTAGTTCGAACATTTCGGGCAGTTTACGCCAATCGGTAACGCCCACACCCGCTGTTTCGAAGAACTCGTTAAAATGGCTTTCGCTGGTGGTATAATGCATATCGCTGCGTTCGCCTTCGGCATCCATGCCATTGGCAGTAAGCAATTTGTCGAGTTCGTAGACCGAAAGACCAAATATTTGCTCGCTATAACGGATGGAATTATAATTGGCAGCCGACTGTGCATCAATGAGTTTGAAGTGTTGATTGGCGTCGATTACCTCGCGCGCATACTTCAAAGCTAGCGCTTTACTTTCGGCATCACCTTTATAACAATACACCCTAGCAAGCATGGCCTTTACGGCAAAGAGATTCATACGAAACTCGCGGTTGATTAAGAAGGCGTTTTTCGACTTATAACCCTCGTCGTAAGGGTCGGTAAAGAAGTCGAGTGGGTCTGATGATTTCAACAGGTCCTCTGCCTCGTGCAAGTCTTTTAGCACCGCTTCCACCACAGCTTGAGCCGTTAATATGGGTGTAGGCACGCGGTCGTAGGTGGTGCGATAAGCGATAGCCTTTGCGTTAGACTCTTCTTTATATATAGGTCCGAAGAGTCGCAGCAGGTCGAAATGCAAGAAAGCACGTAGGGCCAAGGCTTCACCGCGCATAGTTTCGTAATATCGCGGTGTAACAAGAACCTCGCGTTTGGATTCGGTGTGAGCAATAATATTGTTTACATTGGCAATGACATTATAGAAATCGGCGTAGATAGCGTTCTTTTTAGTCTTGAATTTATTATCGTAATCGTACACCATACTTTGGTCGAAAACGATAGAAGTTTCGTATCCAGGATAGCCCGAATAGATGCCTGCCAGTTCGTCTATGTAGCCATACGAGAGGTCGGCTCCATAAAGTGTGGCCGAACCCATTTTGATATACACGCCCGTTAGTGCGTCTTTAAATCCCGATTCAGAACTAAACTGTTTATCTGTAGGGATAGAGGTTTTGGGATTTACGTCTAACCAATCGTTACAAGCAGTAAGTCCCAGCATCGCTCCCAGCAATAATATCTGTATTTTCTTCATCATTGAGTTCTCCTAAATTAAAATCCGACGTTGAGCGAGAATATAAATTGGCGTGAGAAAGGATAGCTTGTACCCCTTTCGCGCTTGACAGTAGAGAGGTAGAAAAAGTCTTCCATGTTGAAAGCAAGCCTTGCCGAGTTAACGCCCACGCGTTTTAAGAAGGGAGTATTGTTGCGGTCCATGCGGTAATAAAGCGAGAGCGAACTACCTTGCAGCACATTTTCGTCCATAACAAAACGCGAGGTGGCCTTGGTTTCCGAGCCATTGGGGTTTATTTCGCGGAACATAGCCCTATCGCCAGGCCTTAGCCATCGCAGTTGCGTTACGCGGCGGTCGGCATTGTATTTAAGATTGGCATTCTCAACCTTATCAATGAGGGTTTGATTGTACACCTGCCCGCCGAAACGGAACAGCATGCTCGCGTCTATACCCCAGCCCATGTAGGTGAACGAGGTGTTGATATGGCCTTGCCAAGTTGGTTCGGTGTTGCCAACAGGTACTGCATCTTTGGCATCCCAATATACAGCACTAGTCATTTCGCCATCGCGTCTAAGCAAAATTTCATCGCCCGAGGCGGGATCGATGCCTAATGAGCGCACCACCCAAATGCGATTAACCGACTGTCCTTCTTCGTATCGAGGCAAGGGAGCATTTTTTAGGTTTCCAGCATTCACGTCATTGATGTGTCTCATGGCCTCTGATATTTCCAAGAGCTTGTCTGTGTTGTGCGAACCATTAATGGTAACAGTCCAATACGACTGTTTGGCCATGTTGCGATAAGGAATTGCCGAGAGTGTCAGTTCCCATCCGCGGTTCTCCAGTTTACCAATATTTTCGGGATATTGGGCAAATCCCACGGATGGAGCAAGGCTCACCATGGTTATCATGTTATTAGTAACCTTGCGATAGTATTCCACGCGTGCCGTAAGTCGATGGTCTAGAGCCCCCAATTCCAATCCCAAGTTGAGGTTATGTGTTGTTTGCCACTTTAGTTTTTCATTGTGCATAGCAAGAATTTCGCTACCTGTGGCGTCCGAAGAGTAGTAAGGCAGCAGCAAGTTGGCGTAAGTGTAGTAGCCATGAGCCTGATAGGGGTTGAAGCCTTGCGAGCCTGTAGTGCCGTAGGTGGCACGCAGAACGAAGTCGGAGAGCCACGAGAGGTTAGCCAACCACGTTTCTTTCTTAGCATCCCAACGCAAGCCAGCCGACCAGAATGGCGCCCAACGGTTGTCTTTACCAAACTCTGACGAGCCATCCAGTCGTAAATTGAAGTCAATCGAGTACTTATACTTATACGAATAGCCACCAGCCAGCACCCATCCAATGCTTCTGCTGGTGCTTTCGATGCCGTCTACCTTCTCATTATATTTCTTACCGAAGAGCAAGTTGTCCATATTGTCGTTTGGAAAGCCCGTAACATAGTTGCCATAGGTTTCTCGGCTGTGTTCTTGAACACTCATTCGGGCATTAGCCGTTATATAATGGTCGGCCAATTGCTTATTCCAGCTACCAGTAAGGTCGATGCCCCACTTCACTAATTCGCTTTGACTGCGGCGATAATCGCCCCTGAGTGTGGGGTCGGTTAGTCCATCAAAAGCCGTATGTTGTGCAGGTCGGAACTTATCTCTGCTTCCCACGCTCTTGGAGAGCGAGAAAGCAGCTTCCAATCGCAAATCTTTCAGCGGTGTATATTCCACCTTAAACAGTTCGCGAACACTAAAATTCTTACTTCTGTCTTTACTGTTAAACGTGGTGTTATACATTGGATTGAGGTAATCCGAGTCGCCTCCCAGTCCTGAGAAGTCGTCTAGTCGCTTCAAAAGTTCTCCATTTTCGCTATAAGGTTTAAGATATGGGTTGAGCAATGCATATTGGTCGAAGCTTCCCCAGGGCGATTCGTCGGCTGTAGAGTTATCCAGTGTGATGCTATTTTTGAGCAACACCTTAGGCAATCGATATTGAAAATCGAGTGCACCAGTAAGCACATCGCGCTTACTACCTTTCATTACGCCAGGCGAATGGTTATATCCCACGTACATACGATAGCGTAAAGCCTCATCGCCACCTTCCAACGTAACGGTGTGTCGTTGCTGTAAGGAAGTTTGCAAGGGTTTATCAAGCCAATAAGTATCGACTCCCGAAAGCACTTGTCGCAACTTAGATTGGTACAATCTCCATTTATCAACTGTTGCTCCACCCATAGTATACAGTCCGCTTATGCGTTCGGCCTCCAGTTTTTCGCTAGCGTTCATGAGGTTATACCCAGTGAGGTCGGGATTTTCCACGCGGAGTTCGCCGCCATAGGTCACCCATATACGTCCAGGTTTAGGTGTTTTTGTTTCGATTACGATAACGCCGTTAGCGGCTCTCGAGCCATAGATGGCCGTTGCGGCGGCATCTTTTAGCACCACAACAGAAGCCACGCGGTCGGGGTCGAGGTCGGCTAAAGTTTGCACACTTATTTCAAAACCATCCATGATAAGCAAGGGTTGGTTGGCATAGGTTTCGTATTCGCCTTGCACAGCAAGCACCTTACTGCTAGCCGAGCTAGCTAAATCCATGTTCGCACCTCCTCGCATGCGCATGTCGGGCAGGTTGTTGGGGTTAGAACCGCTAACGATATTCTCGGCGATACGTAATCCTGGAGCGATGGCCGACAAAGCTTTGGCGATGTTGGTGGCGCTGTATCGCTTGATATCTTCGCCTTTCATGGTAATGGCCGACCCAGTAAATCCTTCTTTCTTTCTATTAAACATACCCGTAACCACAAACTCGTCGAGCATCTTTGCACCCAATTTAAGCCTTACGGTGACATTAGCCTTGGCCCTAACATTGATGGTCTGCATACCCACATAGGTGATATGTAGTTCGGTTCCCTGCTTAATGCCCGGTAAGAAGAAGTTACCATCTCCGTCGGTCACGGTTTTTTGTCCTGTTGCGATAGCCGTAACGGTGGCTCCCATCACGGGTAATCCATCCTCATCTGCCACCACATGTCCTCTCACATCCACTCTGCCGTCGTCGCCTTTCTGCAAGAGTGGCGCGCGTTGTGCGCCCTTATCTGGTGCAGATGGAATGGAGCCCCAGGCACAGAAAAAGGGAAAAAGCAGAAGTGAACACGAGGTAATGCCTCTTAGCACTAGGTTCTTTTTCATAATCAGTTGTTTTGAGATTGGTATTTTGTAGCCTGTTCACATTGGCAACAATTTGCGCGAGCGCATCGAGTAAGCCTTGTTCTGGGCTATTGTGAAGCTAGTTGTTTGTGTGTCGGCATTGCATGGAGAAAGGTCGGCACGGGGTTAACGATGTGTCTAGTATATGGTATGTGTAGGAGAGCGGTGTCTTGGCACACACCCTAGTTACTTTAAAACATGTATTTACGTTCGCAAATTTAGGATTTATTTTACAAACATGCAAATATTTTGAATGTATTTGCGCCCTTTATTCATATTAAATAAAGTATAAGACAATTTGACTACGCTACAGCCAGAAGACAACGCTGCCACTAAAGACTATAACTCTCATCGCTATCGTTTGCCTACTGCAGACGAGTTTGAAGAGCTTCCAACAAAATGCGAATGAAAATGGGTAATACGCAATAATATTAAGGGTTATATTCTAAGTCGCAATGGTGCGTCTATCTTCTTGCAAGCAACAGACGATAACAACAATTTTCCCTCACTTAGATATTGGTCTCGCTCGCTCAATACTAAGAATTGCAATGAAGCAATGATTCTTCAAGCACAACATTTATTTGGCATTAAAGTTGTAAAGTAGAAGGATATGCCCGCACCCTTGGTAGCTTTATACGCCTTGTGCCTCAATAGTTACCATATAACCCGTGGCATAACCAAGCGTTACAACCAACAGCATTTCATCGCAACATGGTTAAACCACATGCATTTAGCTAGCAAACAATAGGCGTTGCGATGAGGGAAGCGCGAAAACGAAGTGCATTTCTCACACCCCTTGGCTACAGTCGTAGTCTTTATTGGGCAAAAACAGGGTGCGGAAGCCCTAGAACGATGCACACAATTTCAACTAATCAAAACAGACACAAGCCATGCAACTTAGTATATTTTTGTGCCTGTTTTTAATTTTTTTCGTTTAACACCACTAACGATTTGTGCGCTTAACACGTAATATCGCGGGCTTTGGCCATACAAAAATGCCACATTCCTTACGCGCTAGACAGCCAAGGTGCAACTCAATTCGCCATTTCCGAAAGGAACTTAATGCGCACCAACCTAATTTCATCGTCGGTATAATCACCTCCAAGTTCTTCTGCAGCCGTATCAAGGTCGTCGGTTTCGCTTTCCCTGAAATAGTCGTATATTTCATCAACGCGGTCTTCGTCAATCACTTCTTCAAGGAAATAGTCTATATTGAGTTTCGTTCCGCTGTTCACAATAGTCTCAATCTCACTCAAAAGGTCGTCAAACCCCATGTTAAGTGAGTCGGCAATGTCGTCAAGTGCCATCTGCCTGTCGATGTTTTGAATAATTTTTACCTTGTTCATGGATTTTTTGGCTACGGTTCTTACTCTTAGTTCTTCTGGCCTTTCAATCTGATTTTCTTCGCAATATGTCTTTATTAATTGGCAGAAAGCTTCCCCGTAGCGTTTAGCTTTACCCACTCCCACACCAGGAATGTTTTGCAATTCTTCAAGTGTAATGGGGTAAGCCACGGCCATTTGTTCGATAGACACATCTTGAAAGATAACATAAGGTGGCATGTTGTGTTTTTCAGCCACGTCTTTACGCAGCTGTTTGAGCAAGGAATACAATTGTGGGTCGAGTGTTGAGCCACATGCATCTCTCGATTCTTCTTCAAATTCGTCGTCGAAATCGGTATCTTCCACAATCATAAAGGGCTGCGGTTGTTTAATGAAACGTTTTCCAGCCGAAGTAAGTTTCAGCAAACCATAGTTCTCCACATCCTTTTTAAGATAGCCTGCAATAAGTGCTTGGTGTATCACAGGGTTCCAAATCTTGTCGTCTTCATCCTCTCCTGCCCCGAAATCTTCCAATTCGTGATGCTTATGCGACACCAAATCGTCTGTTGGTCTGCCCTTAACAAAATCGACAACATAGTCACTTCTAAAGTTTTCTTTAACGGCCATTACCGCTTTAAGCACGATGAGCAGAGCCTCTTTGGCCTCGCGTTTGGATTTAGGATGTAAGCAATTATCACAGTTATGACAGTTTTCTTCCATATATTCTTCGCCAAAATAGTGGAGCAACATTTTGCGACGGCACACCGACGACTCGGCATAAGCGGCCGTTTCCAGGAGCAATTGTCTGCCGATATCTTGCTCGGACACGGGTTTGCCTTCCATAAATTTCTCCAGTTTTTGCAGGTCTTTGTTAGAATAAAACGTCACACAAAGTCCCTCGCCACCGTCTCTACCCGCGCGACCCGTCTCTTGATAATAGCCTTCAAGACTCTTTGGGATGTCGTAGTGGATAACAAAACGTACATCGGGCTTATCAATTCCCATACCAAAAGCGATGGTAGCCACAATCACATCAATACGTTCCATCAAGAAATCATCTTGTGTTTGCGAGCGTTTGGCACTGTCTAAGCCTGCATGATAGGGTTCGGCTTTGATGTTATTGGCCTTTAATATGGCCGACAACTCTTCCACCTTCTTACGCGAGAGACAATAAATAATACCACTTTTACCTGCATGTTGGCGAATAAACATAATAATATTACGGTCAACATCTTGCGTTTTGGGGCGCACCTCGTAGTAGAGATTAGGGCGATTAAACGAACTTTTAAATTCCAATGCGTCGCAGATACCCAGGTTTTTTTTGATGTCCGACCGCACTTTGTCTGTTGCTGTTGCCGTAAGCGCTATAACGGGCGCCTCGCCGATACGCAAGATGGTGGGCCTAATATTGCGATATTCGGGGCGAAAATCATGTCCCCACTCCGAAATACAATGCGCTTCGTCTACAGCATAGAACGAAACCTTCACCGACTGCAAAAAGTCCACATTCTCATCTTTACCCAACGACTCGGGTGCTACATACAAAAGCTTCGTTGCACCACGTCTCACGTCGTTCATTACCTGCTGTATGGCCGCCTTATTAAGCGACGAGTTAAGATAATGAGCCACGCATCCGTCTTCGCTCATGCCGTTCATCACGTCCACTTGGTTTTTCATCAGTGCGATAAGTGGTGATATAACGATGGCTGTTCCTTCCATCAAGAGCGACGGCAACTGGTAACACAGGCTCTTACCGCCACCAGTTGGCATGAGTACAAAGGTGTCGTTACCCGCAAGAAGATTGCGGATGATAGCCTCTTGGTCGCCTTTAAACGAGTCGAAACCAAAATATTGTTTTAGCGGTTCTGTAAGATTAACGTCCTTAGTCATAAATGGTCTAGGTTTCACAGATGTGAGATTATTAGCTTTCGCGCAGGGAAAGAGCTGAAACAGGTGGCGCTGCCAACTTGGTTGTATTAGCCCAAGGGCCATTCTTGGCTAGCAAGCATGTTTAGACGTTTTTGTTTTGCGGCCGATTCTCGTCCACAGCGCCTCCTGTTCATGTTTTATTGTTTAGCCAGCCTGTTCTTGCAGGCCCGACTTGTCTAATTGTTCTTTAGCATAGGTCAAGGTAACATCGAAGTTTTTCACCTTCTTCGATGGCACTTCGAACATAGCATCCATCATCACAGCCTCGACAATGGAACGCAGTCCGCGTGCGCCAAGTTTATATTCCACGGCCTTATCCACGATATAGTCGAGCGCTTCGTTGTCAAAGTTCAGGTTTATGCCGTCCATTTTAAACAGTTTTTCGTACTGTTTGATAATCGAGTTTTTCGGTTCCACCAATATTCGGCGCAAGGCTTCGCGGTCAAGCGGATTAAGATAAGTGAGCACGGGCAGACGTCCAATGATTTCAGGAATCAATCCAAACGACTTAAGGTCTTGTGGAAGGATGTATTTCATCAAGTCGCCCTTGTCTATTTTGCGCACATTTTGCACCGAGTTATAACCCACAACGTGCGTATTGAGTCGTTGTGCAATCTTTCTTTCAATGCCATCAAAAGCCCCACCGCAGATAAACAGAATGTTTCTTGTGTCAACATGGATGTAATCTTGATCGGGATGTTTACGTCCACCCTTTGGTGGAACGTTTACCATGGTGCCTTCTAGTAGCTTTAGTAATCCTTGTTGCACACCTTCGCCACTAACATCACGTGTGATGCTGGGGTTATCGCTCTTTCGGGCAATTTTATCAATCTCGTCAACAAAGACGATACCTCGTTCGGCAGCGGCCACATCATAGTCGGCCACCTGCAAAAGTCGGCTAAGTATGCTCTCCACATCTTCTCCCACGTATCCAGCTTCGGTAAATACCGTAGCATCCACAATGGTAAAAGGTACGTCAAGCAGTTTGGCAATGGTTCGCGCCATAAGCGTTTTACCAGTACCAGTGCTACCCACCATGATGATATTGCTTTTTTCAATCTCCACGCCATCATCACCAATGGGCTGTTCCAAGCGTTTATAATGATTGTAAACCGACACCGAGAGGTAGCGTTTAGCCTCGTCCTGCCCAATGATATATTGGTCGAGATAAGCTTTGATGTCCATTGGTTTGGGAACATCTTTCAAGGCTTGGTTCTTTTTTCCCTTACTGGGTTTGGCCTTTGAAGCATTGGCCGACTTGGTTATCTCGTACGCCTGCTGAGCACAGTTATCGCAGATATAACCATTAAGTCCTGCTATAAGGTAGTTTACATCTTTCTCGCTTCTTCCGCAGAAGCTACATACATTCTTTGGCATTTATTCCTTTCGTTTGTTAACGGCTTAGTTCCGCTTGTCTTGTTGGTTTTGTTTGGCCTTCATGTAATGGTCTAAACAGATTGTCCCACACGCTATGCCGAGGTTCAACAGCTATGTACACCTGTGCATAGCCTTAGCCAATGCACAGGTTTTTCGCTGTTTATATTATTTCTTCACCAGCACAGAGTCTATCATTCCATACTCCTTAGCCTCTTCGGCGTTCATCCAGTAGTTACGATCAGAGTCGTTCCATACCTTATCGAATGGCGTATGCGAATGATTCGAGATGATGGTGTAGAGTTCTTTCTTAAATTTAAGTATCTCTTTAGCCTCAATTTCTATGTCAGAAGCCTGTCCTTGCACACCTCCCAATGGTTGGTGAATCATCACCCTACTATGAGGAAGAGCCGAACGTTTGCCTTCTTGACCCGAAACCAGCAACACTGCAGCCATCGAAGCAGCCATACCCGTACAGATAGTAGCCACATCGCTAGAGATAAATTGCATGGTGTCGTAGATACCAAGACCTGCAGTAACGCTTCCACCGGGGCTATTGATATAGATAGAAATATCTTTTCCTGCATCAACAGAGTCGAGATACAACAACTGGGCTTGCAATGTATTGGCCGTATAGTCGTTAATTTCGGTACCAAGGAAGATGATGCGGTCCATCATCAGGCGCGAAAACACGTCCATTTGGGTTACATTCAGTTGGCGTTCTTCCAAAATATAGGGGTTGAGATAAGCTGCCTGAGCCTTCATCACATCGTCTACCACCATCCCGTTCATACCGAGATGTCCAGTGGCATACTTTCTAAAATCGTTCATATTCGTATTAATATCCTTTCTTGATGATTGGGGTTTAGGGCCTATTGACCACCTATCCCGTTTGTTTGAACAACAAAGTTAATAAAAAAAGTGTCTACTCCAAAAATATTAAGGGTATTTTTCCACACCCTTTTTAATGGTGCGCACAACCGCTATGCCACCACCTCGCCACACCTATTATATAAGGTGCGTTCTATCTCGCCACACATGCAATGGCGCGATGCAATTACTTACGCACCAATAACACTGTTGCAAACGTCATACCACAACCACGTTAAATCAGCAACAAGCTATTGCGGTTGTCGAAATAATATCGTAAATTCGCAATTGGAATGTCCCTAAAAACCCTCATCCCTGCTCCGCACGCACAAAAGAAAATCAAACATCGCCAATTATGAAACAAATTTGCTTATTGATTTGTGGTTTGCTATGTTGCACAAACGCCCTTGCACAGGAACAAAAGAAGCTCCGAAAAACGGTGCAAACCACCGAACGACCGTTGCCCAAACCCCGACTGGCAGAGCCAAACCCCACGCTAAGTCCTGCAACGCCACTCTTCACCAGCCCCAACGTGCAAGAGAAACCGCTCTCGATAGCCGACTCCATTGCCATTGCCAACCGTTTTTGGAATGCAAACGACAACCTAAACCTACGCCTAACACAGCCCATGCCCACGCAAACAACGAGCCTATCTTCCACGCCTGCCACCAACTACAACCGCGCTGGACAGCTAAGCGAATGGAAAGGGCTAAACTTTTACGGGCAGAGCTACCGCGAAACTTTTCCTACCATGCTTGTAAGGCAAGGCGCAACGGTGGGCGTTAGTCGCACTTGGGACAAGCTTTCGTTCTCGGTTTTCGCCTCAGCCAACCGCTATCGCACATTCCACACAGCCACACAATTCGGTCTTGGCGGTTCGCTCTCCTATCGGTTCAGTCCTTATGTCAGTGCAACAGCCTTCGGTAGCTATTACAGCGTGCAGCCTTTCCTATCTATGGCCGCCTTTCCTTACGTCAACAGTTCGGCCTACGGCGGTTATTTCACCCTCGAAAACGATCGCTATGGTGTTGACCTTGGCGTGCAACGACGTTACGATTCCTATCGCCGCGAATGGATTGTTTCGCCCATTCTCACACCCAAATATCATTTTTCTAAGAAGTTCACCATAGAAGTTCCAGTTGGCGAAATGGTACGCGACGTCCTTGAAAAACTCATATTCGAGCGTCACAACAGTTCGCCCACAATCATGCCAGCAGTCCCTCACACTCGCTAGTCTCATTCAATGCTTGCACACCAGCCACCAATCTACATCTTTTTTATTTTGTGGAGTAGCACGTTTTCGCTACCTTTGCAGCAATGAGTGAACCATTAGCCGAAAGACTGCGCCCACGTTCGCTCGACGATTACGTTGGGCAGAAACATCTAGTTGGGCCAAATGCCGTGCTTCGCAACATGATTGAAGCAGGGCGCATACCCTCTTTCATACTCTGGGGGCCACCTGGGGTAGGTAAAACCACGCTTGCACAAATCGTTGCTAAGAAGCTAGAAACACCCTTCTACACGCTTAGCGCAGTGACAAGTGGCGTAAAAGATGTGCGCGATGTTATTGAAAAGGCCAAAGGTGGGCGCTTTTTTGGTTCGCATTCGCCCATCCTTTTTATCGACGAGATACACCGTTTTAGCAAATCGCAACAAGATTCGCTACTGGGAGCGGTAGAGAAAGGCGTGGTTACACTTATCGGTGCCACCACCGAAAACCCTTCGTTCGAGGTTATTCGCCCCTTGCTCTCACGTTGTCAGCTTTATGTTTTGCAGAGTCTTAGCAAAGAAGACTTGGAAGAACTGATACAACGCGCCCTCAAAACCGATGTGATTTTGCAACAGCGACACATCGAAGTGAAAGAGAATGCCGCCCTAATAAGGTATAGCGGAGGCGATGCGCGCAAACTTTTAAACATTCTTGAACTGGTGGTTGAGGCCTCACCGCTTAACACCGATGTACTGATAACCGACGAAATGGTGGTGAAATGCCTGCAACAAAACCCCTTGGCCTACGACAAGGATGGCGAAATGCACTACGACATCGTGTCGGCTTTCATCAAAAGCATTCGCGGAAGCGACCCCGATGCTGCTCTCTACTGGATGGCAAGAATGATTGAGGGGGGCGAAGACCCACAGTTTATTGCCCGCCGACTGGTTATCAGTGCTGCCGAAGACATCGGATTGGCCAACCCCAATGCCCTGCTCATCGCCAATGCGGCCTTTGATGCCGTGATGAAAATAGGCTGGCCCGAGGGTAGAATACCCTTAGCCGAGGCCACCGTCTACCTTGCCACCAGCCCAAAGAGCAATTCTGCTTATCAAGGCATCAATGCTGCACTCGAAACGGCACGCTCAACAGGCAATCTCCCCGTGCCTTTGCACCTGCGTAATGCACCTACAAAATTGATGAAACAACTGGGTTACGGCAGCGGATACAAATACTCACACAACTACGAGGGACATTTTGCACAACAACAATATCTGCCCGACGAACTTAAAGACGCACGTTTTTGGTTCGCACAAAACTCGCCTGCCGAAGAAAAGCTACACCAACGCATGGTGCAACTGTGGGGAGACAAGAAGAAATAGGCCACCACAATATGGCTTTCCTGAATAATTGCCACAAAATGCCTACTGCATCACTGGCAACAACGGCAACAGGCACTCTACTTGTTGGCTGCAAAACGCGTCAAAGATTAATATATCAACAACATATCACCCAAAAATAAAATTTAAAACATGAAAATCGTAATATTAGATGGCTATACTGCCAACCCCGGCGACTACTCCTGGAAAGAGCTAAACACCTTTGGTGAGGTGGAAATATACGACCGCACTTCGCCTAACGAAGTTATTGAGCGCGCTAAAGACGCAGACATGATTCTAACAAACAAGGTGGTTCTCAAGGGCGACACACTCGCACAACTACCCCAACTCAAATATATTGGCATTCTTGCCACTGGTTATAACATCATCGATGTTGACGAAACGCGCGCCCGCGGCATTGTTGTATCTAACGTTCCTGCATACAGCACCGACAGTGTTGCACAAATGACGTTTGCCCATGTACTCAACATCACCAACCGCATTGAACACTACGCCAACCAAAACCGTAAGGGACAATGGAGCGCAGCTGCCGACTTCTGCTACTGGGATACACCACTTTGCGAGCTGGCGGGCAAAACATTCGGTATCGTGGGACTAGGAAACATCGGACAAAAGGTGGCGTGCATTGCACGCGCTTTTGGCATGCGCGTCATTGCCCTCTCAAGCAAAAAGGCCGATGAAATGCCCGAAGGCATTATGAAAGCCAACCTCGACGAACTGCTTTCGCAAAGCGACGTGCTGTCGTTGCATTGTCCGCTCACCGAGAGCACACGCGAAATGATTAACAGCCAGTCGATTGAAAAGATGAAACAGGGAGCTATCTTGGTGAACACTGGGCGCGGACCGCTGGTTAATGAGGTCGACGTGGCCCAAGCTTTGGCCGATGGCAAGCTGGCTGGCTATGGCGCAGATGTGATGTGCAGCGAGCCACCCAAAGCCGATAACCCACTACTCAAACAGCCCAATGCCTTTATCACACCCCATATTGCATGGGCTACGGCCGAAGCTAGGGGCCGACTGCTGGCCACTGCCATTGCTAATGCCAAAGCTTTCATTGCAGGAAAACCCCAAAACGTGGTTAACGCTCTCTAACAAGCGCTGCCACCAATCACCTATAAGGCACGGCACGCAAGCTCTAAGCCCCGCCGTTCACTATAACAAGACAAACTATTTACACATCGAGCGTTCGCCTTGTGCGCGAACGCTCGATAACAACAAGTTCCCAAAACATGGGCTTTGCCCATCCCTTTCCCTTTCAGGATAATTTATAAGAAATGATATACAGAGACCCCGAACTGGTTCAAACCGTTCAAACCATTATAGAGATAGTAGGAACTTTCGCTTTTGCCATATCAGGCATACGCCATGCATCTGCCAAACAGGTAGACTGGTTTGGCGGATTGGTATGCGGCATCGCCGTGGCCATTGGTGGCGGTACGATGCGCGATGTAATGTTGGGCGTGCGCCCCTTTTGGATGACCTCCTCTATCTACATGATTTGCACCGTGCTAGCCCTGCTTTCCATCATCGTTTTTGCCAAATACGTAAGACGCCTTAACAATGCTTGGTTTGTGTTCGACACCCTCGGACTGGCCCTTTTCACCATTGCAGGCTTACAAAAAACCCTGGCTTTGGGCCATCCCTTTTGGGTGGCCATCATCATGGGCTGTATAACGGGTTCGGCTGGTGGCGTGGTGCGCGATGTGTTGCTCAACAATGTGCCCCTCATCTTCCGCAAAGAGATTTACGCCATGGCAAGCATAGCAGGCGGATTGCTCTATTGGGGACTTTACGCCTTGCGCATTGATGTTGGCCTCATCGTGGTTATCTGCTTCCTTTTCATCTGTCTTGTGCGCTTCTTTGCTATGCGCTATCACATCTCTTTGCCCACTCTGCGCGAAGAAGAGATAAAGGAATAAACTTACTAACATAGCTTTTAAGCCACAAATTTTATCTCCCCAAAAACCTCTCGTTATGCAAGAAAACAATCCTTGGTGCGCTGCAGCTGCACAACTGGCAAGGCAGCTGCATACCCATCAAACCGACAAAGCGGGCGTTGATTATTTTGAGGGCCACCTTTCCACTGTGGCCTCCATGGCAAAAACATGGCAAGCCTGCGTTGTAGGCTATCTGCACGACGCCAGCGAAGACACACCTCACACAGTAAACCAAGTTGTCGACATGCTCGAAAACATCTGCGGAGCATCGCTTTCGCCAACAGATAGGGCCGACATTACCACGGCCTTAACGCTGCTCAATCACCACAATGCGCCCGATAGAGAAACTTATATTCAGCGCATTGCACAAAATGCCCTAGCAACAGCCGTGAAACTAAACGACCTTACACACAACATGGACCTTAGCAGACTGCCCAATCCCTCGCCTAAAGACCTTACGCGCCTTGAACGTTATAAAAAAGAATACGCCTATTTGCAACTTTTTTGTCCCTAACTTAGTCTAATAGTAAAACAAAAACATAAAAATCATGAGTATAGGAAAAGGAATATATCGTTCAAGAGACCGCAAAATTGCAGGCGTTTGCGGTGGTATCGCACATTATTTTGACTTCGATGTCACATTGGTACGCCTTATTTATGCGCTCGCAACCGTAACAACCGCGTTCTCGGGTGTGCTCGTTTATCTCATTGCCTGGCTTGTTGTGCCTAGCGAAGAGTTCACCCTCGACAAACCCGAATAGGCTTAAGCCTTATTTAAGTAAACTGGAATAGTTCTAAATAATGTTCGTCTGTGCTTGCCCTTATTGGCAAAGCACTCCCCATCTGTGCCAACAAACTCTACATACGTTTGCCACAGATGGGTGTTATGTTTTTAAGGTTAGGCCTCTTTTTAACCCAAATCGATAGTTAGGGCCGTTAAAATTTTGCATCTTATTGAGCACATTGCCTCTTGTTATGCAAGACAACACCTTAACCCCTTAGCCTTGCCACCCATAAACACCTAAGATTTTGGCTTTTAGAAAGGATTTATTTGCCCCTTGTTTCATCCTTTTAAAGCCTACAAAACTGTAAAATATTTCCACTGTTTTTTAACATTATGAATGCCCTCGGCGCAAAATTCTCTGCCGTCGGGCTTATTTTCGCGCGTATTTTAAAAGTTTGTAACAAGCTGATTTACACCCATTTATTTATTTTTATGGTAAAAACAGCCCTTGTAAGGTCTTCATCAAGGATAAAATACCCTGCCAAGGTAGCAATTAATCAGCAACAACTTTTATTATTATATGCGGTTAGAAATTCTCTCTTTAAATCGTCTTTATGACATATATACGCGCATTTTACAAGCATATTGTTACTAAAACAATAAAGCAAAAATCAAAACGACAGCGTAATTTGCAGCAAAACACCTTGCATTTAGCAGCAAAACGCAGTGCAATCTGCAGCAAAATGCAAGGTGTTTTGCTGCTAAATGCAAGGCGTTTTGATGCAAATTACAAAACGAAAAGATAAGAAAAAGAACTGTTTTTGGGTTGTTGCGAACACCAATTTGGCGCAACTTTTCGTGAAATAGAAATGCAAAAACATAGTAAATAGCAAAAATCGGGGCGAAAAATGGGCTGAAACGTGCTTCCATTTTTCGCTCGCAGGGGTGTTTTATATAGGTTTTAGTAGTTTTTTTCGTCTAGAATGGTCGGCCAGAAAATCATGTTTTGTAAAATATATTTACTCAATTAACACATCGCAGCAACGATATTATCCCCAATCGGTCATGAGAGCCTAAACAGATTTTGTTTTATTGTTGAGCATATTGTCTGTATTTGTAGCGCAGGCGTAGCGGGCTACGTCAAGTTGCAAAGACAGGCAAGATGCCGACAAGAAAATAAAAGATGTTAGGAAACAACACAAAAACAAGAATTGTGGAAACATTGTGGTCTAAAGACCGATTGGGGATTATACTATAAGCAGTGCCAACAACCACAAAGATAGGCATTCAACCTCAGGAAAAAGCCAACCAAAAAGCGCAAAGAAACGACCAACAACCCAGTCCAACAGACATGCCATTGCAGCTATACAAAAAAATCAGTCTGCCCGTTTTGCAACAAGCAGACTGATTTGGGTTTAATCTTTGTAGCTAAGGGTGTGCAAAATCATGCAAGGCAACAAGCCATAGGGCTTTCGCCTTGAATGGTAATAAAAGCACTTAAGCGGCAACTATTTTTCCCATACCACAGTTTTAGTCTTCAGTTCTTCACTATTAGGACCAACCATGATTTCAAATTCACCCGGCTCAACCACATATTTCATGCTATTGGTGTAAAAACCCAAGTCGCGTACATGTAAATCAAACTCCACGCGTTGGGTTTCGCCACGCTTAATGGACACCTTTTTAAAGCCTTTCAGTTCTTTAACCGGTCTAACCATCGATGCCACTTTATCAGCCACATACAATTGCACCGTCTCTTCGCCATCCCTTTCGCCCGTATTCGTTACGTTGACAGCCACCTTCAAGTGGCCATTAGCATCAAAACGCGAAGCACACTCAACAGCGCCATAGGCAAAAGAAGTGTAACTAAGTCCGTAACCAAAGGGGAAAAGGTTTTTATTTTTCAGGTCGATATGGCGCACAGTAGACGTTTGTTCCATGTCGCCAGGTCTGCCCGAGCGTCTGTAATTATAATGATTGGGAATTTGTCCCTCGGCATAAGGGAACGAAACCGTGAGTTTACCCGAAGGATTAACGTCGCCAAAAAGCACATCGGCCACAGCATTACCACATTGAGTGCCAGGGAACCAAGCCTCAAGCAGTGCATCGGTTTGCTCGTTAACATGGCCCAGGGTGAGTGGGCGGCCATTCATCAGCACCGTAACAAGCGGTTTACCAGCCGTTTTAAGCGTATCGATAAGTTGCTGTTGCAAACCAGGCAGCGACAAGAAGGCACGGCTACGGCTCTCGCCACTCATCAAAGCCTTCTCTCCCACCACAGCAATCACCACATCGGCATTAGCAGCAGCCTGGCGTGCCTGCGCAAATTCGTTGGTTTTGGTATCAAGGAAGTCGCAACCGCGAACGTACACCACCTCGGTGGCAGTTCCCAGTTTGTTGCGCAAGCCCTGCACCACGGTAATCACGTCGGCATCTTCGCCACGAGCTTTCCACGAGCCCAACACTTCAGCCCTATTATCAGCCAAAGGACCAACAACGGCAATGCGTTTGATGTTTTTAGACAAAGGTAGCAGCGCATCTTTGTTTTTTAACAGCACCATACTCTTGGTAGCAGCCTCGCGGGCCAAGGCCATCAGTTCGGCCGACTTAACAGTTTGTTGCTCGCGCGCTTCGTCAAGGAAGGCATAAGCATCATCAAACAAGCCTAAACGATATTTCTGTCTGAGTATTCTTTCAACCGAAGCGTTCACTGTGGCCTCGCTCACCAAGCCCTTTTTCACAGCCTCGGCAATGTGTTCGTTGTAGAGTCCATCCACCATATCCATGTCGAGCCCAGCGTTAAGCGCCATGATGGCCGCCCCTTTATCATCTGCCGTCACGCCTTGCGTTTTGAGTTGCACCACGGCATTCCAATCGCTCACCACAAAACCCTTAAACTTCCACTGGTCTCTAAGCAGCTGGGTGAGAAGCCAATGACTTCCCGAAGCCGGTTCGCCATTAACATCATTAAAGGCCGACATAAAGGTTTGCACGCCAGCATCAATGCAAGCCTTATAAGGAGGCAAATACATCTCAGCAAGCGTAGAAGGTGCGAGGTCTACCGAAGCATAGTCGCGACCAGCCTGCGGAGCGCCGTAGGCAGCAAAATGTTTGGCACAAGCCAGCACCGAATTGGGTTTACCCAAGTTCCATTGAAAGCCTTTAACACGAGCCTCGGCCACCTTACAACCCAAGAAAGGGTCTTCGCCGGCACCCTCAACGATACGTCCCCAACGAGGGTCGCGTGCCAAATCCACCATCGGAGCAAAGGTCCAGTGTATGCCCGAAGCCGAAGCCTCGATGGCAGCAGCCTTTGCAGTGCGATACATCAGGTCTAAATCCCACGAGCACGACTCGGCCAAAGGTGTGGGAAAAATGGTTTTATAACCATGAATAACATCGAAAGCAAAGAGCAAAGGAATTTTAAGTCGCGAGAGGCGCATGTTTTTATCTTGCAATTGGCGCAAGTTGGCCACGCCACCCACATTCAATATCGAGCCCACCATGCCCCTAGCCATGAGCGAATCGCTAAGAGCACCACTCTTAGGGCCCGTTAACAGCGAGCCGCCAACGTATTGCGACAGCTGTCCCACCTTCTCATCGAGGGTCATTTTGCTAAGCAGTTCGGCCACAAACTTATCTTCGGCAGTGGCCTGCTGCGTTATTTTCTGTTGGGCAATGGCCTTTTTAGGCAATTTGGGGCGTGCCTTTTGGGCGTTGGTTACTAAGGCCGTACCCATAAAGAGCATGGCCAGCATCGTTGCACGTGGTAATTGCAATTTTAAATTCATGTTGTGTTATCTGTTGTTTGTTATGGGGAAATGCAGACCCTTTGTGATATTATTTCGCTTTAATTTCTAACTTTAACTCGGCATCTTCAAGGCCAATGGACTTTGCTTTTAGGTTAACTTCTCCCTCATCGTTGCCAGCTTGCACCACCACGAGGCACTTTCCAAAGAAAGCCTTACGGCGATTATCCTTAAATCGTTCGAGTGAGAAGGGGCTACCATTGTCAACCCCAGCGATGGAGGCATGGCCATTGAGCGAGAAAAACACCTCGTTTTCGGCCCAAGGACAAAGGTTTCCATCCTTATCCACCACTTCGACGGTAATAAACACCAAGCTTCGGCCATTAGCAAGAAGCGTTTTACGGTTGGGCGTAAGTCGCAGATGGTGAGGTTGTGCAGCCGTGTTGACGGTTCGTTCGGCCACTTGGCGTCCAGCCTTTCTCGACACCACGCGCACCGTTCCCGGTTCGAAGCGTTCGCGCCACATCACATGATACTCGTGTTCGTTGGCTTTTCGTTTCACGCCACGTGATTGTCCGTTAACAAACAGTTCCACCTCGTCGGCGTTGTTATAATAACACCACAGGTCAATTGTTTGTCCAGGCATCCAGTTCCAATGCGGGAAAAGATGCAACACCGTTTTGTTAGTCCACTCACTTTGGTAAAGATAATAGGCATCCTTAGGAAATCCGGCAAGGTCTACAATGCCAAAGTAGCTGCTTCGAGCAGGGAAATTAAAGGGAGTGGGTTCGCCAATATAATCGAAACCCGTCCAAATAAACTGTCCCGAGCAGAAGGGTGTGTGTTTCACCACATCCCAAGTAGCCTCGTGAGTGGCACTCCACGAAGTGCACGAGTTATCGTAAGACGAGCAAAGAAACGATGTATCGATAAACGGGCGGCGCTTACCTGGCAGTCGTCTTATCGAGTCGCTGGGCATGGCATAGAAGCCTCGCGTTTGCAAAGCCGATACACTTTCGGTCAACAAGAAGGGTTTGCCGGGGAAATTCTCGGGTACTTTAGCCACCTGCTTACTATGATAGTTAAAGCCAATAACGTCTATCGCCCCACTTTTAAACAAATGGTTGTTGGGCGAAGTTTCGTTACATCCCGCCGTAATGAGTCGCGAGGGGTCGTTACGGCGTACAATATCGGCAAGCCATCGCGTAATTTTAGAATTGTCGCTAAGTTCTTTATTATCTGCCAATCGCGAGGGGTCGCGGGCGTTATTAAGTAAGATGTTTACATCGTCGAGGTCAACCCCTTGGTTTTTGTCGGTATTCCATTGCTCAAGCACCTCGTTTCCGATACTCCAAAGAATAATACTAGGGTGGTTTCTGTCGCGAAGCACCATATCAGTGATGTCTTTTTCGGCCCATTTATCGAAGAACAAAGCGTAGTCGAACTGAGTTTTGCCAGTTCGCCATTGGTCGAAAGCCTCGTCCATCACCATCAGTCCCATGGTGTCGCACATGTGCAGCAGCTCGGGTGCAGGCGGATTGTGCGAGCAGCGAATGGCATTAGCGCCCATATCCTTCATCATGCGCAACTGTCTGTACAAAGCATCCTCGTTGATGGCAGAGCCTAGACACCCCAAGTCGCCATGCAGGCAAACGCCATTGAGCTTAGTGTTTCGGCCATTGATTGCGAAACCCTTTTTGGCATCAAAGGCAATATTGCGCAAGCCCATGGTGGTGGTGTCGCGGTCAAGCACCTTTTTGCCATCAATAAGTTGGCTCACCACCTTATATATATAAGGAGCATGTGGCCACCACAGCTTGGCATTAGTCATTTTTATCTTTTGGCTCACCGTGTTTTTGCCCTCATGGGCCACACAAGGAGTGGTGGATTGGGCCACGCAGCGTCCCTCGGCATCGTAAACCATCTGCTTAAGACTTAGCTTACGAGCTTGTGTAGCAAAACTTTCAATCGTAGAGTTGAGTGTAATGTTAGCCCCACGGCCTTTGAGTACGGGTAAGACCTGAACGCCCCATTGTGCAAGCCGAACCTCATCGCTACGCAAGAGGTATACATGCCTATAAATTCCGCATCCCGTGTACCATCGGCAGTTGGGTTGCTGTGCATTGTCTATGCGTACAGCTACGACATTTTCGCCCTTTTTGTTAAGAAAAGGCGTGATATCAAATCCAAAACCAATGAAACCATAAGGCCTAATGCCCACCAGCTTACCATTTACGTACACCGAAGTGTTCATAAACGCCCCATCGAAGTGCAGCACATATCGGCTATGCTCATTGTTGTCGGTGAGCATTAGGCGCTTGCGATACCACCCAACCCCACCTGGCAGCGCGCCACCAACAGCACCCGAGGGATTTTTAACATAGAAATTGCCTTCGATAGCCCAATCGTGGGGCAGGTTAAGCACACGCCAAGCAGAGTCGTCGTAGGAAAGTTGTGCCATCTCAGGACTATCAGCCAATGCAAATCGCCATTGGGCATCCCACAATTGGCGCTCCATGGCATGCCCGCCCATAGGCAAGCATGCCACGAGGCACAACAAGAGTGCTCGGCACAAACTCCCCGCACGAAGCGAGAAACAGCTAATGCGGCCCCCTAAAGAATGAAAGAGGGCCCGCATCATTTCACAATCACCTTTTTACCGTCAACCACATAAACGCCCGAATGCAGTTTGGTATGTTCAAGAGTGTCGGCAACCTTCACACCTGTAACGCTATAAACACCTGTTGAAGCCTTGTGCGATTGGGCCTTAGGCAAATCCACAGCCGTGACAACAGCCGTTTGTGCAGGCGTGTTAAGCGTAGCAATGAAGAGGCGCACATTGTGAGCACGAAGCACACAGCCATCTTTTTGAAGACGTTCAACCATTGCCTTGCTGCCAATGTTAAACACAGCATGGGTAGAACCTTGTTTCAAAGCGAACGAAGGCTTAACCAATTCGTTGCCATGAGCATCGCATAAAGTAACCGAAGGCGACGAACCAAAAGTCTCGATATCGAGCACAAGCGCGTCTTTCTCGTTAAGTTTGGCAAAACTGCTTGCATCCAACGCCACTTGAACATTGGGCGATGTAACTTGTTGCAGGTCTACCGAAGGCACTTCGCCAAACCAAATGGGTCTGTTGGCACGCTTATACACACGCACCCAATCAAGGTCGAGATGATATTTGGTGTTTTGGTTAAAACGCTTTCCCTTCAATTCAGGATTGTCTTCGGGATAACTAACGCCCAGATATTTGCCACCCATCTGCCCAGTAATAGCTAAATCCCATACTTGGTCTTCGCCTTTAGGCATGTTTTCGGGTTTGAGTAAACTTTCGAACTTACTAGTAGACTGCCAAACAGAGCGCACTTTGCCATCAAGAAGGAAAGTAACCACAATACCATTGCGATTGGTTTGCTTGTCTACCTGCACGCCATAAACATGGTAGTCGGCACCAGGATTAAAATCGACAGAGCGAATACGGTGGGCAGAGTCGTTGATGTTATAATGCACTGTTTCGCCCCACTCCACATCTTTACCATGAATACTCTGGTTAACCATGTATTTACCTGGATGGTATCTGCGGGCGCTGCTCACGAAAACCTCTTCCAAATCAATTTCAAACATGCTTGCTCCCATGATATGTCGTAACCACAAAGCCATCCAAACGCCATATTCGTAAGGCACTTTGGCCCTCATCTCGATGCGCGAATATAAAGGATAATACTTCTTGGGTTCAGCAACATAGTGCGTTTGAGGATTTGATTGATAGGGATGCGTGCTAGACAATGCTCCCGAACGCCAACAAAGCTTGCCTGGAGCATGCGGAGCAGTTGTGTGTTTGTCTACTTGTGCCGAGATACGAACAAAGTCGGGCTTGCCAGCAGGCAACAGTGTAACCTGACTTGCATGATAGTTTTGCACGCTACCTTGCCCTGCATTAAAACCATAACTCCAACCTGCTCTATCTTCACCACTACCATAGACAAACCAATATGCGGGATTGAGCGTAGGCGAAGTAAACTCGTCGCCATCATAATAGGTCCAACCAGCAGGCTGTTCTTCTTTAGGAACAGAGCCGTTAGCACCCTTATGCAAGCCCTGTGCGCCCATAACGATAGGCGACAACAGCAAAATGGGTAAAAGAAAATACTTATTCATGATTTATTATTTTGGATTTAGAACATAGGTCAAGCCCATATTTAAGAACATCAGGCCTTTGAAGAGTTCGCCAAGCCATCTGCCTTCGACGGCAAAGCCTGGCGAGCAGCAACAAAAAGCTTAAGGTTTAACGATGGTGGCCTTCATCGTTTCGAAGTTAATAGTAATCTTCGTGCCGGCCGTCCATACGTAATCTTTATTAGGTTCGGGGTCGCCTTGCTTGCGATAAAGGAACTCTCCCGTCTCAGGAACAACGTAAACCTCGCGTTTCCAGTCGCCAAACTTCTTGACATGATTGAATGTTGGGATGCTGGGATACATTCTCATACGCCCCGTTTCGGGCAGAGTGGCGCTCATACTCTTACCATCGGGGTCGACAGTAAAGGTGGCCGAGCTGCTTCCCGACCATGCTTGAAGCTTAACAGGCTCGATTGCCACCTCGCGCGAATCAAGTCCTACGTATATCATATATATACCATCGTTAGCCACAATGGCGCGATTGTTTTGCACAGTGAAGCCAGTAGAAGTGGCAAGAGTAGCAAAATTGCCGTTTCCGAAAGCCTTCTCGTCGCTAAATTGCACGCCAGTGCCAGCCTTGAGGTAAGCAATATAGAACCAACGCGACTTTCCTGCATAGCCATTTTCAAGACTAACAACGCCAGGCGAAGCCCAATTCCAGCCACCAAAAGCGTCTCCCGTGAGGTAAAGGTTGTCTACACTACCAGGGAGTTTGTTCTCGGGTGTGGGGTCACCAAAGTCTGCGCTGCCCTCAGCAACGTTCAAGTTCACCGTTGTTTGTTTAGCAACAGGCACAGCAGGCACGTTGTTCGTGTTCAATCCAGGATAAACAAGCTTGCCATTGTTGATGGTTAAGAGCATCGTATTCCAATCGCGAGCATTATATTTAGATGTGGCGTAAAGCTTTAAAGCCCCAGTGCTAGAAGTGTTCAACGACAATTTGTCGCCAACAATATCAGCCTTAACTTCGCCCCCTCCAAAACATTCGCCCGTGCCATACACTTCAGGTTTCTCAAAAGCGAGCAATTTGCGGTTCAAATCAACATAAACAAGGTACAAACCTGTTTGCGACACTGTGGCTTGACCATTGCCATCGATGGTGGCTCCCACCACACTACTAAAGGCAGACACAGAATTAGCACCATCGGGCGATGTAGACAAGGCCACGGTTTTGCCAGCTTCAACATAGCGTAAGCACCAAAATTCGCCGTTACCAGCAGCTCCCACGGGCGTCATGGTTACCATCTGGGGCGAGTTCCATGCGCCAACGCCAGTACCGGCCATATAAAGTTGCTCGGAAAGACCAGTGGCTTCAACGCCTTCACCGCCAACGCGAGCAGTAAAAGCCTTGTCGAGAACGCTATATTGCACACTGATGGCATACTGTCCCTTAAGGGTGAAACGCAAATTTACGTCGGAATTAGCCGTGAGTGGTGCGTACTTGGCATTAAGCACATTGGTACGAACACTTTTACCAGTACCCGTTAGCACAGTGGCAAAGGTGTCGGCCAGGGCCTCATTGTCATCACTCACCACCACAGGTTTGGCATTAGCAAAGGCAAAAGTGTATTCGGTGGGCAGCACAAACTGTGTGGTGTCGGCATTACTCCATGTCACCACGTGGCGCAAATGGTCGTATTCCATCTTAGCCAGAGGCAAAACGCGGTCGCCCTTATCGTTCAAAGCCAATTCTCCCTGCACGAAAAACTTCACAGGAATGATGGTTAACTTCTTTGTTTGTTTACTTACCACTAGGGTGTAAAGGCCTTCGGCAGGCACGCTTATTTCGTCGTTGCCCTCTTCAAGTTGGCATTGCATCACACCCGAAGCAGCATCGGTGGCTGTTATTTTTCCACCATAATATACAGGATGGCCGTCGTCGCCCACATAGGCGATGCGCAATCCGCCATTTGTTGATAGCCAAACGTTGTGGCTAAGAATATTTTCGTGGGTCTTGGCCGCAAGCATACCCGTGGCGATGGGTCGCGAAAACTCGGTAGACGAGCCAGAGACGTAAACGCCAGCAGGAACGTTTTCAACGGGGTCGAACCCTATATTATTGTCTACGCAGCTTGCCACCAACGGCAGAAGTGCGGCTAGCAGTGTATGTTTTAGCTTTATCATGACTTTATCTTATTTCGTTTTGTGTTCTATTTGTTGATGAGCGTTAGAGCTAACTAGCTGAACAGATGCAGAACAAAGCAATATCGTGGTGAGCAAGTTCTATGCTTAAGCGTTTCTATTGTTTACACATGCTTTACGCTTATGCATTTGTTTCGCCCAGAGTTTATTGCTCAACTACTTCTCTTATAAACGTTCGCGGTTCGTATAAATTACGCAACGTCGAGTGTATAACATGTTTTGCAACAAGAGTTCTGCCATCTGTTCAACCAAGTTAAACACCCAATCACCATTGAGGGTTTTGTTTCCAGCCTTTGAGTTTGAGCAGTTCAGACTGTGGAATGGGATACCAATACATCTTAGGTTGGAACACACGCTGCTCCACCACATAGGGAGTATAGGTGTAAGTGGGCGTTGCCTGCGTGTTATCACGCTCTATACGCATACCCTTTAGCGGAGCACCCAGTGTAGACGAAGCCACTTTCCAGCGTCTAACGTCCCAAGCACGATGTTCTTCGAAAGCCAATTCCACACGCCGTTCGCGTCTAATGCGTTCGCGCATCTCGTCTTGCGTAAGTCCGTTGGGCAATGCAGGCTGGTCAGAACGTTCGCGAACTAGGTTCACATAGCGTTCGATGTCGGGATTGCCAGGTGCATATTCGTTTAGCGCCTCAGCATAATTCAAGTAGATTTCGGCCAATCGGAAGTAGGGGAATGTATGTCCCAGCTTTCCTCCGCCAGTCTGAATGTTCACCGACTCGTTGAGATACTTACGCAGATAGTGTCCAGTTGTAGTGGCATTGGTTTGATACAATCCATCTTTACCTCCGATATAGCTTTCAACTTTACCATTGTGGAAAGTTTGTTCGTTAAAGAGGAACGTGGCATCCATTCTACTATCACGGTCGGCATAGGGGTTTGCAGCCTGTGCAGCGTTGCTCCACGAGAAGTCAGAACCATCTGTCATCTCATATGCATCCAGCAAGTTAACCGAGGGATTGGTGCCACCAGTTCCACCAAAGCTAACAGGGAAATTAGCTTTTTCGAGATTATCCGACACCGCATAGCGACGCAAGAAGATGTATTCAGCATCTTGGAACTGGTTATGGAACAGTTGCACATAATTGTTCGAAAGCGAATAAACGTTTAAGTCAATAACTGCTTTAGCAGCCTTAGCAGCTTGTTCCCACTTGGCGGCATTGGTTGGGCGGTGTGTTTCGTCCAGGTTTTCGTAGTCAAGATACAAAGGACTGGCTGCATAGAGCAACACACGGCTCTTTAAAGCCAATGCAGCGCCCTTAGTGGCATGGCCCAATGCGGTGTTATCGCGCCAGGGTTGCAGCTCTAAGGAGTCGGCTGCAGCGTTGCACTCATTAACAATAAAGTTCACACACTCGTCCATTGTGGGGCGCGTTACATTACTGTAATCGTCGTTAATATTGAGCGACGTTGTCACGATGGGCACAGGACCGAAACGTTTTAGCAGTTCGAAATGGAAGAAGGCACGCAAAAAACGAGCTTCAGCCTTCCAAATACGAATATCTTTTTTACGGTTGGCATATTCGGTTCTTAGTTTTGGGTCGAGCCTATAGGTCTCTAAATCCACTTTATCTGCATTCTCCATCAGTTCGCAAGCCATGCGAATACCCATATAACACCGTTCCCAAGGGTTGTCGGGATTGGTAGTTGCATCCCACGAACCCGTGTTAATACTTTGCATATCGCCTGTTTGCAGAGCAAATTCTGCATCGTCGGTAACGCCATCGAACATGGCATTGCCATCCATGCGCGTGAGTCCTTCGGGTAACAAGGTATATATATTGGTGAGATATTGCTGTGTGCGAATATAAGAAGAAAAGGTCATATTCTTGTCGATGTACGAGTTAGACTCCCTATCTAGGAAGCCACTGCACGATACGAGCGACATGCCACCACCCAAGCAAAGGGCAACAAAGGCATGTTTAATGATGCTTTTACTCATAGAATTGCTGTTTTTAGGAATTTATAGAATATTCGTGCATTTAGAATGCCACTTTAACGCCAAGGCTCAAGGTGCGCATCAGCGGATAGTTGTACAAGTTACCTGCTTCGGCATCGCCCAATTCGTGCAGTGCGTCGATGGTAAACACATTTGTGGCATTGGCATAAATGTAAACGTTGCTCAATCTAATGGCATTTGTCAAACGGTTTGGTAGGGTGTAACCCAGCTGTATATTGCGCAAGCGCAAGAAGCTTCCGTTGCGTTTCCAGAAGGTAGACGAGCGGTAATTGTTGTCGAAGTTCACCGTAGACAGGCGTGGATAACTAGCCGTTGGGTTCTCCTTCGTCCAGCTGTCAAGTGCCAAGGGCGATGCAGTGCCATTGTCTTTAAACGAGTAAACAGCGGGGCCACTGAGGTAGATATCGCGTTTGGCTACACCTTGGAACATCACATCAAGGTTAAATCCATTCCATTTACAACCCAAACCTAGCATGTAGTTCCATTGTGGAACAGTGGAATTGCCCACAGGATAGGCATCGTTGCCATTGATAATGTTATCGTGGTTTTGGTCAACATACTTGATATCGCCAGGTGCAACGTGGCCAAATTGTGGCACAGGCAATCCAGCCTTAAGCGTTCCATCGGCCTCGAAGTCGCTTTCTTGATACAGTCCATCAGCCACAAGCATAATGGGTTGCCACACAAGATGGCCTTTTTGGTAGAGATAAGGTTCGGTTTTCAGGTCTTCTCCCTGTTCAGTAACCTTACTTTTAGCAAACCACACACCTCCTTCAGCATAATAAGAGAATTGATTTTGCAACGTTTTATCATAACGTGCAGAGAACTCGAAGCCCTTATTTTCTACGCGTCCGATGTTGGCCATTGGCAAAATACCACCCCACGAAGCACCTACGAATCCTGGTACTTTCGAGTAAGGACGGGTAAGGATGCCCGATTGCACCTCGTTAAACACATCGGCCGAAAGCGAAAGACAATTAAAGAGGTTGGCATCGAAGCCTAGGTTAAAGATGGTTTTGTCTTCCCATCTCATTTCAGGATTAGCCAATGTGGCCTCGCGAAATCCGCCAGAGCCATTATCGGTAGTACCAAAGAGGTAGCCTCCGTTATAGTCGTAGGTGGCATCAAAGATATATCTAGCCTTGGTTTGGTTGTTTCCCACCTTACCATACGATGTTCTCAGCTTCATATAGTTGGCCCATTCGGCATTCTGCATAAAGCTTTCGTTGCTGATAACCCATGCCAACGAAGCAGCAGGGAAGAAGCCAAAACGATGATTGGGCGAGAAATTGTCGGTTCCCATATACGAAGCAACCACCTCGGCCACATAAGTTTTGTTGTAATTATAGGTTGCACGACCGGCCCAATTAAGATAACGTTCGTCATCACGCATGCCATACACCTTATATATATCAGAGACGAACATGGCCATAGCGTCCACTCCGTGACGTCCAAAGGTGTTGCCGTAAGCAATTTGTGCCCTTAGATTGGCGCGCGTAAAGTCGGTTCTAAAGCCTTCTACGCTTTGCAAAGGTTCGTTTGCTCCATATTGGGTGTACTGATACACGGGCATATTGTTGGCGTCTAGGCCAGTTTGCGCTATTGAATAGCGCGCATAGTTGCGTTTTTTCTGCGAACTCTCGGCCACATAGTTGTTATATCCCACTGCTACATTGGCGCTAAGTCCCTTCACCAGCTTATCGAAATCGTAGTTCAACTTAAATATTACTTGCATTGAACGGGCGTTTTCTTCATACAAACCACGTCCGAGTACATTGCCAACAGGGTTGGTGTAGTTGCTTGTTCCGCCGTAGCTGCCATTAGGGTTGTAAACGGGGAAGGCGTTAGGAGGTGTTGTCCACATAGAACGAATTATCTGTCCTGCGCTTATTCCACCGCCTGGTGTACTTTGGTCGCCAATGCTCACACCGCTATATAGCGAAGCTGTTAGTTCGGGAAGCACATTAACATCGAGATTTGCTCTGAAGTTGTAACGCGAATAGGTGGCATTAGCATTCTCTTTTTGCTTACGGTCGGTGCCTGCATATAGACCACCGTTGTGCAAAAGACCAGCCATTACATAATAACGTATGGCCGAACTACCACCGCGGAACGTCATTTCGGCCATGGTTAGTGGTGCCGAGCTGCGTAGCAACTGCTTTCTCCAGTCCACATTGGGGTAAAGATAAGGGTCGCTACCATTTTGGTAGGCTGTCAAAGCATCGTCGGTATATCGTGCTGCCAAGCCATCGTTGGCTAATGCCTGATTGTAAAGACGAGCATAGTCGTAGCTTCCCAGTGGTTGCAGGGTGGATGTAGGCATTTGCAAGCCCGTTTGCACCCTGAAAGAGATAGAGGGAGGAGCCACCCTACCCTTCTTTGTGGTTACAAGCAGCACACCATTGGCACCACGAGCGCCATACAGTGCCAACGCTGCAGCATCTTTAAGCAGCGAGACGCTTTCAATCTCTTCGGCCGAGATATAGTCGAGCGGTGCTTCGAAGCCGTCAACGAACACCAGCATCTGCTGTCCGCCAACAAAAGAACTTAGTCCGCGGGCATACATGTTTTGCATGTAGAAGTCGTATCCGGGTTCGTCGGCCTGCTGCAGCACAGTAAGTCCAGGTAACAATCCTTTAAGAGCATTGCCCACAGTGGGCGAAGTGATGCGCATTAGTTGTTCTCCGCCAACGGTAGACATAGCCGCCGACGTTTTCCAAGCGTCTTGTTTGCCATAGGCCACATGGCTAACGTTGCTCACATAGCCCACGGTGTTGCTATGCCCTTGGCCTTCTAGGTTGCCTGTTTCTTTCTTCTCCACCTTGTCGGTTTCGCTTTGTGGCTTTGCCATAAGTCCTATTGGCAACAGTGAGCAAGCCATTATCAGGCTGAAATATCTTCTTATCATAGTTGTTTTTCAGTTTGGATGTGTTGAACATATTTACCAACCAGGGTTTTGCAAGAGTTGTCCCTTGTCTACTTCTAGCTGTTTCAGCGGATGCAGATACGAGTGTCTGCTCCACGAACGGGTTTCAAACACATAGGGTTCGTAGTGCACATGAGTCTTATTTCCATCGGGCGACGAGATGTTCAGTCCGTACATTTTTCCTCTCATCACGCCTTCGTTCTCTGCAATCATCCATCTACGAATGTCCCAGAAGCGATGATCTTCGAACGCCAGTTCAACAGCGCGTTCGTTGCGAAGCTTCTCACGAAACTGTTCTTTGGTAAGCGTTGAGGGGAAGTTGGGCATGCCAGCGCGTTGTCTCACCTTGTTTACAGCGTCGAAGGCCTCTGCGGGAGGCGTGTCGGCATACTCGTTGAGTGCTTCGGCCAAGTTTAAGTATAGCTCTGCCATACGGAAGTTAATCCAATCTACGTTCACCGAGTTGAGCGGAGGCGTTACGCGCAGGGTGCGAGGTGCCCATTTGTGCAACAGGTGACGTGTTTTGTCGGTGCTAGAGCGGTGTGCTCCACCGGGAAGGAAGTCGATAAATGTTATCTCGTTGTTCCACGATGAACCATGATAAGCCACTGTTTGCTTAAAACGTGGGTCTAGCGTGTTGTAAATATCCATTAGATTGTTACCGCCTGCTGGGTTCCAGTCGGCTGGTGTTCCGTCTTTTTTCTCGTAATACTTCACGAAGTTAAAGGTAACATATAGTCCACCATCGCCCCACGATTTGTTCATAGCCCACACAGGGAGGTTGGCCACTAGTGGCAAACGGCTCACTTTGAGGTCGCGATATTTCTTATTGGCTAGAATTATCTCCACGTTATCAGGTTCGGCCCATACATTTTCGTAGTCTTGGTCGGGATTTCCGGTGTTCAGCAGGGCATAATGTCCTGTTGCTGTGGCCGTATTGAGGGCCTCTCTTGCAGCATCAGCAGCTTTCTTCCAGCGCTCTTTGTCGTAATTGCCATAGCAAATCAGGTCTTCATGGCCAGGGAAGGGCATGTAAGGCGTGGCGGTGTTAAACAGCGGACTGGCTACATATAGCAGCACTCTACTCTTCAATGCCAAGGCAGCAACGCGTGTGGCGCGTCCCACTTTGGTGTCATCGGTATAGTAATCGGGCAGAATGGCCGCAGCGCGGTCACAGTCTACCAATATCGAATCTACACATTCGGCAAACGAATTGCGTGGATGCAACGAGAAGTCTTTTGCATTTAGCACGTCGCGGATGATGGGCATGCCACCATAACGATATGTGCCTTCCCACAGAAGCATGGCTCGCATGAAGTAAGCTTCGCCCTTAGCGCGCTTATTAAAGTCGGGGTCTCCAGCATCATAAGGCACTTTGTGCACATTTTGCAATATGCGATTACACACGCGCAGCACACTCCAGCGTTGGTAAAAACGGCTATCTTCGTCCCAGTCGATGCTATTGTTGTTATGATTGTCTACGTTCCAGGAAGAGTTTCCTTTAGCCCAAACAGCCACATCTTCGGCTTCGTCGCATGCCGAACCAAGAGTTGACGATGACCCAAGCCTTCTATCGGTGTTGCTTGTGCTGGCATTAAAGCCCAAAGGCAAACCTTGCGCATAGATGCCAGTGAGGTATTTCTCGGCCAAGGTGCGGTCGGCAAACACTTTATCCTCGTCTAACTCTACCGAGGGAGGTGTTTCAAGGAAGTCGGAACATGCCGTGGTCAATGCCACCAGCATGATGGATGATATATAGATGAACTTCTTCATAATTGTCAGAAATTGATATTTAGACCGATATTGTATATCTTTTGTAGCGGATAGGTGTTAATTTCCACGTTACCCCCACGCGAAGGTGCCTCGGGGTCTAGGTCGATAACATCGCTCCAGGTAAGGAGATTAGAGCCGCTAACATACAAGCGCACGCTTTGTACACCTAAGGGGCGCACCAATCTTTTGCCAAAGGTGTAACCCAATTCCACGTTTTTGAGGCGCAGGTATTTGGCATCGCGTGTCCAGAGGTCAGAGTCTTTATAGTTATTGTCGGTGTCTTTGTTAGGACTTTGCGACAAGCGAGGGAAGCTAATGCGTTCGCCGCGAGCATATCTCTCGGCAGTCCAGCGCTCCAGTATCAGACTTTTAGCACTCTCTTTGCCATTGATGAAGGGCCAGAGCGAGCGTCCAAAGTATTTAATAGACACGTTGGCTGCTCCTTGCAATAGTGCAGAGAGGTCGAAACCCTTCCAGCTTAATCCAAAAGAGAAACCGTAAATAATTTCGGGCGTGGGCGAATAGCCAATGGGCACCATGTCGTAATCGTCTATTTTGCCGTCTTTGTTCACGTCTACATAGCGCACATCACCTGGTTGCAACTTGTTTCCGCTCCATGCGCTCACTGGTCTATCAAGAGCATTTACCTCTTCCCACGTGTTATAATATCCGTCAAAGAGCAGACCGTAGAATTGTCCCACTCGGCGTCCTGTTTCCATTTGGTAGGCGTATTTCTTCTGCACTTCGTCTTTAAACAGCACTTTGTTGCGTGCAAACGAATAGTTGAAACGTGCCCAATAACGCAAGTCGCGTATATTGTTACGATAGTTCACATCTAATTCCCAACCTTTGTTTTCCATCTCGCCCATGTTGTAAGCTGGCAAGTTGGCACCTATCACCATTGATAGTGTGTTGCGGTTGGCCAAGATGTTGTTGCGATGCTCTTTAAAGAGGTCGAAAGCCACTGTAAGGTGGTTCTTCAAGAGGTTCATCTCAACACCAAAGTTCAGTTTTCGTGCCTTTTCCCAGGTTAGTTCGGGGTTTCCAATCTTGTTTTCAACCACCATCAACGAGTTAACGGGCTGCGAAGCCTTACCGAAATTATACTTGTTGATATCTTTGTTTTCGGCATCGCCATACGAAGAGGGTAGATATAGGAAGCGGTCGCCACCAATCTTGTCGTTACCCACTTCGCCATAGGTGGCTCTAAGTTTTAAGAACACCACGTAATCGTTCTTGGGGAAGAAGGGTTCTTCGCTCACAACCCAACCTGCCGACACAGCAGGGAAGAAACCAAACCTACGTCCTTTGGCAAAGTTTTCGGTTCCGTTGTAACCCATATTAAACTCGGCAAGGTAGCGCGAAGCATAATCGTAGGTAACCCTACCCACTACACCTTGATAGGCATTGGGCACTAAATACTGTAACGAGGGAGAATAATACTTGCTTTGGTTGTAAAGCAACAGTCCTGTTGTGTGGTGTTTTCCAAAAGTTTGGTCGTAGTGTAGGCCCACTTCGGCATATATCTTGCGGTTCTTTCCATAGTCGGACGAGGCTGCCCACACCGTTTCTTCCTCCTTAGGAACGAATACCACGCCCCCAGCAGCATTAGGGTCGCGCTCGGGCGTATAATAATGAATGCTCTTGCGGAACTTCTTACGACTGTAATAATAGCTGTCGAACGATATGCTTCCATGCACCGAGAGTCCTTTAAGCAACCAACGGCTAAGGTCGTAATCCATTCTTAAGGTGGTATTCACGTTGTTTTTGCTGTCGGCATCATATCCATTGCCCAGCAACATGCTGTAAGGGTTCTGTTCGCCCAACACATCTTGCAATCTAACCACCTTACCATCGATAAGTCCAGGAGAGCTTAGGGGGTTGGCCCACGATATTTCGCGCCATATAGTGCTGTTTCCCGAACCTGGTGTGCGCACGTTTTCAACCTGTGCAGCCAACTGCAAAGAGGCCTTAAAGTCTTTCGTGATGGTGAAATCAAGGTTAGAACGGAAGTTGAAACGCGCGTTATGAGCGTTTACATCGTGGTCGGCATCCACCTTGGTGTGGTTGTACATACCTTCTTGCGAATAATATCCTGCCGACACAAAATATTTCACACGGTCTGTTCCGCCTGTAAGCGTAAAGTTATGTTGCGTTCTTAGCGTTGTTTTGCGCAAGAAATCGCCTGTCCAGTCCATGTTGGGATGAAACAGCGGGTCGCTTCCATTGCGATAAAGTTCGATATCTTGGTCGCTAAAACGTGGCATGTAGGCCGTTCCCGACGTGTAGCTGTCGTTCAGTTGTGCCTCGTTATACAGCATAGCATAATCGGCACTATTAAGATAAGAGGGAATAGCAGTGGGACGTTGTATAGCCACATTACCCGAATAACTTAACTGGGGCTTGCCCGTTTTACCTTTACGTGTGGTGATAAGTATCACACCGTTGGCACCACGCACACCATAGATGGCTGTGGCCGAGGCGTCTTTAAGAATACTAACCGACTCGATTTCGTTTGGGTCGATACCGTTATAGTTGTCTCTTTCCACACCGTCAATCATCACCAATGGTGCGGTGTTGTCGGTAAAGGTGCTCACACCACGAATTAAGAGCGTAGAACCGTCTTCGCCAGGAGCACCACTGCGCTGCATGGCGATAAGTCCAGGCATTTTACCCACCAGCATGTTACTGATGTTTGCCTGTGGCGTTTGGACCAGGTCTTTTGTTGTAACCGACGAGATGGCGCCCGTTACGCTGGCTTTCTTTTGTGTGCCATAACCCACAACCACCACTTCGTTAAGTTTCTTAGCTGCATCTTCGGCCATGGTAATGCTCAGATGGTTTGTGTTTTTCACACTCACCTCTTGCGGAGCAAAGCCAATGTACGACACAGAGAGTGTGGCATTGGTAGGAACATCAAGAACAAACTCGCCATCCATGTTGGTAATAGTACCCTGATTGGTACCCTTCACCATAACGCTAGCGCCCACAATGGGTTCGCCAGTATCGTCTTTCACCACGCCCGATATTTTTTTGCCATCTTGATTTCGGCCCGTGGCGCCTAACTTTGGGTTGGTTTGGCGATTTGATGCATCATCGTTTTTGCGCACAAGCACCACCGTGTTGTTGTTAAACGAGAACTGCACGCCCAGTGGTGTTAGCACTTGCGTCAACACTTTTTGCAGTGGTTGGCCGTTGCACACCATTGATACGCGCGTCTTAGGATTAAGCACGCTGTTGCGATACACAAACGTGAAGGGGGTTTGCTTCTCTACCTGCCTGATAAAGGTTGCAACCTCTTCGTTGTGAAGGTTGAGCGTTACGCGCTGTGTTTGCGCATTAAGCGTCTGAACCATCCACAAAAGCAAAGCTACAAGCAGCCACATGCGCTTGTCTTTGTGTTCACTTCTTCGGTTTCTAGTCATTTTGGAAGTATTTAGATTTCTTGTTTTAGGGAGTTATGTTCATTGCTTGCTATGCCCTTTGGGGCTTAAGCGCGCTTTAAACCCTCACTCCACAATGATTTTATCTCCTTGTTTACGATAGGTAAAGCCATATTGCATGCTCAAGCTGTGCAACACGCTCTCTAGTGTTTCGTTGTAAAACGAACCTGTTAGCAGGTCGCCTCCTATACGTGGCCTAGCCAACTGCAGTTGCACACCATACCAATTGGCTATCTGTTGCAGCACATCATTGAGTGGTGTAGAACTAAACACCAAATAGCCTTCTCTCCATCCGGCATCCCGATGTAGGTCGTTGGGCATACATCTTAGCGCTGCAGTGTCTGCCGTGTACACAGCCTTTTGTCCGGGTTTCATGCGATAGGGGCGGTTAAGGTTGTTGGCCGTGAGACGCACCGCACCCGAGAAAAGGGCTGTTTCCACCCTCCCACGGGTTGTTTTCACGTTAAATCGAGTGCCAAGCACCTCTACTTGCATGCCTTTTACGCGCACATGAAAAGGACAATTGGCATCTTTAGCCACATCAAAAAAGGCCTCGCCACTGTTAAGCACCACTTCGCGACGCTCGCCTGGCACCACATCATAGCACAAATTTGTGCCCCCATTAAGGTCGATGCGTGTGCCATCAGGCAACACCGCACTAGCTTTCTGCCCTGGTTTCACGGTGATGGTGGCATAATGTCGCACTGTGGCGTTGCTCATGGCATACCACGTGTAGCCTCCAATCATCACAAATAGCAGCACAATGGCCGCTGCCACGTAGCGCAACTTAAAACTTTTGCGCTGTGTTTTGGTTTCTCTTTCAATATTCTCTAACACACGCTGCTTGGCGTCGAATGGCATTTGTGTTGCCTCCGAAGCATTAACAAAGTCGAGACACATCAAGTCCCACAGGTCGTCGTCGGCTGTTTCGGCCACCAATTGCCTAAACTCCTCCAACTCCTCGGCCGATAATTCGCCTCGCAAATAGCGTTGATATAATATGTCTATGGTATTTGCCATAACTGTTTTTTGTTATTGCTTATACGTGGAAGAATGTTTTTAGTACTACATTTTAATATCTGTTAATACTTTAAACAACAAGGAAAGAAAGCCTGAAGGGAGCAAACGATGTGGATTAAACTCAAATCAGCTGTTTGAGCTATGTAGATTTTGGGTTTTGTTGAGCACATTGTTTGTGTTATTCGTCAAACTGTAGTGCACCACGCCACATGAATAACACGGGCATGATGCCGACCTGAAAACGAGGGATGAACAAGAAACAATGAAAACCAGATAAAAACAAATGCGCAGCAACTGTTTAATTGCTAAAGCTCAAACATTATTTTCTAATTCACACCTTATACTTTTATAATAATGACATGCCAACTAATAGCGCCAACCAACAAAGAAAGCCTAATTTATCAGCTTAAGAATTAAAATTATTAATAATTCTATGGTTAATATAAAATAAATCTGTAAATTTGTCTTCGGTATTTACACGGAAGTCTGTTTTTATTTAATGCTTTCAGCAATATCTTAACAACAGCACCGCCTATTTACCCTAACGTTAATATATTTAAAACTAAACCCTATTGACTTGCAGCAGATGTGAATTTTATATGAGCTTATCAGCTATCATGCATAATAGCATCATATAGTTGTTTATATTTACAAAGACATAAATGAGAACCTAAATTCCTGAAATTCAGAAAAAAATTACATTAATAAAATAAATTATTATGCCTAAAAACTATTATTCTCTCCACAAGCTGGGCAAACCTTATGGCCCAACTTGTTCAAAGATGGCAGGGATAGGACTCTGTTCCTTGCTGTTATGTGCATCTCCGCAGTATGTATTTGCAGATGCGAGTTATGCTAATGCTACAGAAGCAACCCAGCAGTCATCAAAGATTAAAGGTAAAGTAGTCGATAAAGATGGATTGGGCGTCATTGGTGCTGCTGTTGGTGTGAAGGGCACAAACAATCGCACAGTAACAGACTTAGACGGAAACTTCGAGTTAAATGCAAAGGTGGGCGATATTCTTGAAATCACTTATGTTGGTCACAAGACTATCTCTATTGCTGCAACCGCACAATACATGAACATCACAATGGATGAAGACACTAAAGCTCTTGACGAAGTGATTGTGGTCGGTTATACAAGCACTAGTAAACGCGACTTGATAGCATCTGTATCGACTGTTAAAGCAGAACAAATTTCAAATATGCCTGTAGCTAATATTGCTCAAGGTTTGGCTGGTCGCTCTCCTGGTTTGATTGTTAAAACATCAGGAGGTGGTATCAACGCTACTCCGTCTGTTTCTATTCGTGGTGGTGGCGAACCTATTTATGTAATCGATGGTGTAATCCGCTCTTCTTCCGACTTTGCAAACCTTTCACCGGACGACATTTAGAGTATGTCTATCTTGAAGGATGCCTCAGCAACTGCAGTGTATGGTTCTCGTGCAACCAATGGTATTATACAGATTGTAACTAAACAAGGTAAAGAGGGTAGGATAAACTTCGAATATGACTTTAACCAAAGTTTTGCTCAACCAAGCATTTGGCCTAAGAAAATGAGTTCTTACGACCGTGCAATATATGCAAATATTGCTCGCGAGAACGACGGACTTGCTCCTGCTTATTCACAAGAGGGTTTGGACCATTTCAAGAACGGTACAGATCCATTGAACTTTGCCAATACAGACTGGCGTAGCTTAGTTTTAAAAAATTGGGCACCTATGCAGAAGCATTCTATTCGCTTGACTGGTGGCAATGAAACTAATAGATATTATATTTCTTTAGGACACATCGACCAAAACTCGTTGTATAAGAATAATAACCACTGGATGAAGAGAACCAACTTCCGTATCTCTAATTCAACCTTAATCAAACAACTCGGTTTAACAATCAATACTGCTATTGATGGTTATCGCCAGCATAACACACACCCTTACACTTCTACAGCAAGTAATTATTATGGTGTGTTCTCTCACATCAATGATAAACACAGCCGTTATCCTGGCCTTAACAAATTCGGTTTACCTTATAATATTACAGACAATCCCGTTGCCGAAACATCTAAGGATGCAGGTTATATCCGCAACATAGAAAATGTTATTAATGGAAAGGGAGAATTGATTTGGGCTTTGCCATGGGTAGAAGGCTTGAAAATTCGTGCAGCTAGTAACTATCGCTACTATGGAGAAACTCAGAAATCTTGGCGTAAAGATGCTGCTCAATACGACTGGGATTCTGATTCGCCTATCTATGCTAATAAGCCTCTATTAAATCATCAATCATCTACAGGCTATTCGTTTACGAATCAAGCTTTCTTAGAATATGCAAAACAGTTTAACAAGCACTCTGTTTCAGCTTTAGGAGGTTTTGAACAGTACTACGAGAAGACTGAATGGTATTCATCTCAACGTGAAAATTATGCGTTTAACATCGACCAAATTGGTGTTGGTGACGCTAACACGCAGACCAATGGTGGCGAAGAAGCTGAAATGGGACGTGCAGCATGGATCGGTCAGTTAAAATATAACTACGACAACAAGTACTATGCAGAAGGAAGTCTTCGCTATGATGGTTCAGATCGTTTTGCTCCTGGCAAACGTTGGGGAGCTTTCTTTAGCGGTTCTTTAGGTTGGGTTGTGACTGCCGAAGAATTCATGCAAAAGTTAGTTGAAAAGAACATTTTAAACTCATTGAAGTTACGTGTTTCATATGGTGAAACAGGATTGGACCAAAGTGCAGGCCGTTTCCAATACATGTCTACTTATTCTTACGACCCACGTGCTTACGTAATGAATGGTCAATACCATCCAGGCTTCACTGAAGGCAACTTGGCTTCTCCAGATTTAACTTGGTATACTACTAAGCAATTTGACATGGGTTTTGACTTTGCCTCTTTGAATAGTCGCCTTTATGGTTCGTTTGACTATTTCTATTACTCTACTAAGGGTTACTTGGTTGCTCCTATTGGTGAATCATACTTAAACACTGCTCTCGGTATAGGTTTGCCACGCATCGCATCTAATTCAGAACATCGCCGTGCAGGTGTTGAGCTTTCATTGGGTTGGAGAGATAACATTGGAGACTTTAAGTATGATATCGCTGGTAACTTTACTATCTATAATACGATTTGGGCTTTGGATGAAAGTGAAGCAGAAGCTTCACGTTTGAATCCATACCACCGTTCACAACAAGTAAAGCAAAACTACTATGGTGCTATGTATAAAAATCTTGGATACTATACTAGTGCAGAAGATGTATACAACTCACCTGGTATTATTAACTCATATAACTCTGGCTATTTAACTGCTGGCGACATCAAGTACGAAGACACCAATGGTGATGGCCAAATTACTTCTGAAGACTATCGTCGTTTAGGCAGGTCTAGTACGCCTCACAACCAGTTTGGATTAAATATTAATTTGAACTACAAAGGTTTCTACTTCAGCACCCTATTCCAAGGTTCATTAGCTTTTGATTTATATACTTCAAGCTCATTGGCAATGCAAACTGGTCAAACAGGTGATATGCCTGTAGCGTACGACTACCAAACAGATTTCTGGACACCATCCAACCGCAATGCTCAGTACCCCCGCTTAATGTCGAATACTGGTTTGAACGCTAACAACAACTATGCTTATAGTGATTTCTGGTTGATAGATGGTTCTTACATTCGTATGAAGGACTTCCAGTTTGGTTACGACTTAAAGTATAGCCTTTTGAAAAAAGTTTCTTGGCTGAACAGATGTAAAGTAGGTATCGCAGGTCAGAACATCTTTACTATTTCTAAAGCCACTAAGTATGGTCTTGACCCAGAACCAAAGGATACAGGTTATTATGGATACCCTGTAGAGAGAACTTTAGCGTTTACACTTAATTTAGGTTTTTAACTTGTAGACAATTATGAAAAATATATTTAGATATGGCATTTTAAGCTTGGGCCTTGTTTCCATTTCTTCGTGCATCGACACTATGGACACACACCCAACTACAGTTTTTAATGACGAGATTGTTTGGAACAGTAAGGCAACCGTAGAAGGTTTTGTATATGCCGCTTACAGTAGTGTAATTAATAATGGTTATGCTGGTTCTGGCCAAAGTGTTGGATGGGAGGCACGTACCCCTAATTCCGTAAAATGCTCACAGGTTGGCGAAGGAATCGATGGTGTGGCTACCGAATTAGGTGTAAGCTCTGCTAATGATTTTGGTTGTAACCGTTTTACACTATTAAGAAAGGCAAATAAAATTATCCACAACGTAGAGGCCAGCAAAGCCTTAAGCGAAGCTGAAAAGAAAGAACTTTCAGCACACGGTTATTTGATGCGCGGTATGATCTTCTTTGATCAAGCTCGCAAGATGGGACGTTTTGTTCCTGTAACGCAGGTTTTCAGCATAGACAAGCCTGAAGAGGTAAAAATTCAAATGACTAAGACTGCAGCTGAAAGTTATGACATTATTATCAACGACTTAACAAAAGCAGCAGATTATTTGCCAACCACCAACACCCCTGGTCTTCCCACCCGCTATGCTGCAGGAGTATTACTCTCTAGAGCTGCTCTCCAGGCATACGCCTATACCAAGGACAGCAAGTATTTGGATATAGCTATAAGATATGCTACTGATGTAATCAATAACAGCGGTTCAACTTTGGCTACAAACTTGTCTCCAATCAAAAGTTTGTGGAATGAGACAGATTTGTACAATCGTGAAATTCTGTGGGCTTACTATCGTGAAAAAGAAAACACTTATGTACAGAGCTTCGAAGAATTGATGCGCACTTATCCAAACATTTCTTCCGATAATGTTAAGAACTCACAGAGTCCTGTTGCTTTAAAGCAGGCTAATGGTCAAACCTTTGAAGGTTGGGCAATTTATTTCCCTACACAGGATTTGGCAGATCAGTTCTTGGTAACAGACGAAGCAACTGGTGCTGCCTTGCCTTGGTATGAAACTTCGCAGTATACCAATAATGTTGATATTCTTGACCCTACTACTATCACTACTGCAGGTCAGGTTGATCAATACAACCAATTAAACGGCGACTTGCGACGCATACCTACACCTCAAGACTTTAATCAGACAAAGAATGGCTATCCTGTATTCCAACGCTACCATAAATTAAAAGCTGGAGTTGCACGAGACCTTAGTGATTTGATGTATCAAGGTCGCGACAAGCGTTTTTACACAACCATGGTTTATGACAAGTCTAATTGGATGAATGAAAATGTAGGATTAAACCTTGGGGGTAATATATCTATGGGCGTGCGCGACAAGGAAGATGGTGGATGGTACAACACCACCACTGGTTATTACTGGAGAAAGAGCAACATTGAGAGACCCGAACCACGTGCTTACTACAACTCAAAGGTTGCACTCCACTTTAATATTACTCGCTTAGGTGAAGCGTACTTGAACTTGGCAGAAGCACTATTACTTAAAAAGGACATTCCTGCTGCTGTTGCTGCATTAAATGCAACTCGTACAAAACATGGTGGCTTGGCGCCTTCAACCGCTTCTACAGAAGAAGAAGCTTGGGCAGACTACATCCGCGAGCGTAACTGTGAAATGGCTAATGAAACAGGTGATATTTACTACAGCTATTTGCGCTGGGGTAAATATGGTGGCTACGCTAATCATGGACGTGCTGCTGGCGAGGTTATTGCCGACCTTGACCGCCCGGCATATAAGATTGAGATTAGCCGTGACCGTAGCAAGCTTATCGTTAGTCAAGTTACATTGCTGAACAGTGCACAGCGCGTATTTACAACTAGACGTTATTTACTCCCCATCAGTCAAGACTTCTTGAATACCCGTGAGGCTTACGGTATTATAGATGCACAGAATGAAGGTTGGTAATAGTTTTAATTTTCTAAATAGTAAAAGATATGAAAAAGTTCTTATATTTCATTGCTGCCATATTTATGACCATCTTACCCACCTCCTGCTTGGAAAGCGGCTTGGAAGAACTGGGTAAATACTCAGGCTGCGATATTACTAACGGTAATGTTTATTGGCGTTACTATGGTACAGAAAAAAATCCCGCAAGTGGGGAACTTGCTGTTAAACAGGTTTATTTGGCTGCTGCTCGTACACAAGATGTAGAAAATCGTATTTACAAGATACGATACACCACTAAAAACATCCCTGAAGCGGAAAGACCTAACTTTACTGAAGCAAAGGCCGTTGTTGCTGTAACCATCTCAACTGCTGCTACTATCAAGCCTCTTAATGGCGCACCTACTTTGGGAACTCCTGGCGACTGGACAAAGGACAACCAATATGAAGTGACTGCAGCTGATGGAACTAAGAAAATTTGGACCATTGTAGTAGAACCATATCAGTAACTTATTAATGACATCCTTTAGAGATGTTATTATACAAACTTAGTTTGAAAGACAATCAGAAAAAAGAAAGGGGCGTTGCAAAACGCTCCTTTCTTGATAAATAAAAAAGAATATTTAAGAGAATCAGATTATTTTAGTAAGCAATCTTCTTCAGTTACTTTGTTCTCTACTCCATAACATTCTTTTATTTTTATCTCTAAATTCTCTTAAAGGATTTACATCAATTAAGCAATCAATAAAACGCAGATAAAAAATGAAAATGAATAAACTTGTTGCCATAGCATTAATGGTATTATCAGTAATAAGTATCCAACCTGCCCGAGCACAGTCTTTATCGCCTTCTACCAAGTGGCATTGGGACAAAGGAACTATTGTAGTTGAGACTCCTGAACGTCCTGCAGGGCAGCATCATGTCTTGGGGCTTACGGCCGACCCTATCAAAAAAGTACGTATTGCTTTTGTTGGTTTGGGAATGCGTGGACCTTCGGCCGTTATACGCTTCTGTCAGATTCCTGGTGTTGAAATAGTGGGGCTTTGCGACTATGAAGAAAAACGAGCTGAAGCTCAACAAGCTCACCTACGTAAAGCAGGATTAGCACCTGCTACCATCTATTCTGGAGAAAAGGGTTATGAAGCACTCTGCAAACGGCCAGACGTAGACCTGGTTTACATTGCTACCGACTGGAATCATCATTTCCCTATAGCCAAATATGCAATGGAAAACAATAAGCATGTTGCTGTAGAAGTGCCTTCGGTTATGAATTTGGAACAATGCTGGGCTCTAATTAATTTGTCTGAAAAGACACGCAAACACTGCTTTATATTGGAAAACTGCTGTTACGATGACTACGAAATGAAGTCTTTATTAATGGCTAAAGATGGCGTGTTTGGTGAAATAATCCGTGCTGAAGGGGCTTACATTCATGAGTTGTCTGAGTTTTGGAGTCACTACTGGAAAGATCCTAATGACAATGATAAAGACAATCTCCACTGGCGCATGAAATACAACATGGAAAATCGTGGAGACCTATATGCAACTCATGGTCTCGGCCCAGTGGCTCAATGCATGGACATTCACCGAGGCGACCGATTCACTACTCTTATTGCTATGGATACTGAAAGTTTTGCTGGTAAAGATTGGGTAAAGAACCATACAGGCAAAGAACCAACAACTTTCTTAAATGGTGATCATACTACTACACTGATGCGTACTGCTAGGGGTAAGGTGGTAGAAATACAGCACAACGTAATGACTCCGCAGCCATATAATCGCTTATTCAAGTTAACAGGTACAAAGGGATATGCTACAAAATACCCCACCGAAGAATTTGCAATTGCTGGTGATGCATTGAAGGGAACAGATGCTCCGAAAATGGATGATATCAACGCCCATGGATTCTTAAACAATGAACAAAAGAAAGCCCTTATGGAAAAATATCGCCACCCTATCTTGGAAAAATACGCTGAAAAGGGACGTCACTTAGGCCATGGTGGTATGGACTACGTTATGGATTCTCGTTTGGTTTACTGTTTACAACACGGTTTGCCACTTGATATGGACGTATATGATATGGCTGAATGGTGCGCATTGGCAGAACTTAGTGCGCTTTCTATGAACAATAACTGTGCTGCAGTAACATTCCCCGACTTTACACGCGGTCATTGGAACGATGTGAAGGGATATACACATGCATATGCTACTCCAGATCAAGAAGCTGCGCAAGAAACTTATGCAGCAGCATACACTGCAGCACAGAAAGAAGCTACAGTAAAATTGAATTTATGGACTCTTTACGATGCTGCTAAGAACGCAAAAGGTAAGAAAAAAATAGCTGCTGAAAAGAAGTATAAACGAGCTATTCAAGAGCTTAACATTCAAATTGAAAATATACTGAAGAAAAAGAAGTTCTAATCTATCGTAATGAAAAGATTATATTATTTAGCAATCATGCTTAGCGTTGCATACGCTGCAAACGCAACAGACTTTAAAGGTGGGCTTACCATTTGGTTTGATAGACCTACTACGTTAGCAAACAAAGCTATTTGGTGGGGACATGCCCCCGAAATGTGGAAAGGTGAGAACAAACCTGAATCTGCTGGAGACACTGCCCAAAATCCAGATGCTGAGTGGGAATCTCAATCTCTACCCCTTGGAAATGGCAGTTTGGGTGCAAATATTATGGGTTCTATTGAAGCTGAACGCATCACATTCAATGAAAAAACCCTATGGCGTGGTGGTCCAAATACGTCAGCTGGCACTGATGCCTATTGGAATGTCAACAAACAGTCGGCACATTGTTTAAATGAAATCCGTAAGGCTTTCCTTGAGGGCGACGAAAAGAAGGCTGCATTGTTGACTTGCAAAAACTTTAATAGTACTGTTCCTTACGAATCGTGGAAGGAAAAGCCTTTCCGCTTTGGAAATTTCACCACCATGGGTGAATTTTACATCGAGACAGGCTTGAGTTCTATCGGTATGACCGAGTATAAACGTGCTCTTTCTTTGGATTCTGCGTTGGCAATGGTGCAGTTTAAGAAAGATGGCGTGAGATATCAACGCAACTATTTCATCTCCTATCCAAATAATGTTATGGTTGTTCGGTTTAAGGCCGACCAACCTGGTAAGCAAAATTTGGTTTTCAGCTACGAAGCAAACCCTGTGTCAACGGGTAAGATGGAAGCCGACGGAAGCAATGGATTGGTGTTTAAGGCGCATCTCGACAACAACCAAATGGAGTATGTAATCCGCATTAAGGCTTTAAATCAAGGTGGCACTATCAGTAATGATAATGGTAAATTCACGATTAAAGGCGCCAATGAGGTTGTTTTCTTGATTACAGCTGATACGGATTATAAAGTTAACTTCAATCCAGATTTTAAAGACCCAAAAACATACGTAGGTGTTAATCCCTCTGAAACAACTTCCACATGGATGAAAAATGCTCTCGCACTAGGTTATGATGCTTTACTTGAGGCACACTATAAGGATTATGCGTCGCTGTTCAAACGCGTTTCCTTGACGCTGAATGATGGGAAAAGCACAAACGACATCTCAACACCACAGCGCTTGAAAAACTATCGCAATGGCAAGGAAGATTTTTACCTAGAGGAACTTTACTATCAGTTTGGACGATATTTGCTAATTGCTAGTTCAAGGCCAGGAAATCTGCCTGCTAACTTGCAAGGGATGTGGCACAATAATGTGGACGGCCCCTGGCGTGTAGACTATCATAATAATATCAACATACAGATGAATTATTGGCCAGCTAGTTCTACTAACTTATCAGAATGCACGCTCCCACTGATAGATTTTATTCATACGCTAGTAAAACCTGGCGAGAAGACTGCAAAGGCTTATTTTGGCGCTAGAGGTTGGACTGCTTCTATCTCTGGTAACATCTTTGGGTTTACTGCTCCTTTTGAAAGCGAAGACATGTCGTGGAACTTCAACCCTATGGCTGGGCCATGGCTTGCTACGCATGTATGGGAATACTACGACTATACTCGAGATAAGAAGTTCTTAAAGGATGTTGGATACGCTCTTATCAAGAGCAGTGCTATCTTTGCATCTGATTATCTATGGAAGAAGCCAAATGGTATTTATACTGCTGCTCCTTCTACTTCGCCTGAACATGGACCTATTGACGAGGGTACAACCTTCGTACATGCAGTAATTCGTGAAATCCTAACCGATGCAATAGATGCTTCAAAGGTGTTGGGCGTAGATAAAAAGGAGCGTAAACAATGGGAAGAAGTATTGAAAAATATCGCGCCATATAAGGTGGGACGTTATGGGCAATTGCTGGAATGGTCGAAGGATATTGATGACCCCAAAGACGATCACCGACACGTAAACCATTTATTCGGTTTACATCCTGGACATACCATTTCGCCTATTACGACGCCGGTGCTAGCAGAAGCGTCTAAAGTGGTACTAAATCATCGTGGTGATGGGGCTACAGGATGGAGTATGGGGTGGAAACTCAACCAATGGGCGCGCCTTCATGATGGAAATCGTGCTTATAAACTCTTTGGAAACTTGCTGAAAAATGGAACGCTAGACAACCTTTGGGACACGCATCCACCTTTTCAAATCGATGGAAACTTTGGAGGTACTGCTGGTGTAACCGAAATGCTGATGCAAAGTCATATGGGCTTTATACACTTACTCCCTGCACTACCAGACGCATGGAAAGATGGAGAAGTGAAAGGCCTTTGTGCTAAGGGCAACTTTGAATTAGATATCTGCTGGAAAAATGGTAATCTATTTGCTGTTACCATTCGTTCGAAGAATGGTGGTAACTGTGAAGTAAGATACAAAGATGATATTTTTGTATTGAAAACTGCCAAAGGAAAGACTTACACACTAAACTATCTCAACGGAAAGCTTGCTCTAAATAACCATTAATTGGGGGTTTTGATATAACGAAGACAAAGGAATTGGTTCAACTACCGATTCCTTTGTTTTTTTTCCACATCCCCAAAGGCATCTTTTTGACCTTTGCGCCTACTGCTTCGTTTGCTTGTTTGTAGGCATCGTGCTTGTGTTATGCTTTGGGTGAGGTGTGCAATAGGGCGTAAAGAGCAACACTGGCGATGTGCTTAACAATACACAAAATCTAAACGGCTCTAACAACTAATGGGGGATAAAGCTGTGTCTTTGCTTTATTGAAGCAAAGCGACTACATCGCCACTGTAAAATGTAAAGTTTTATGTTTAAAAATTAACACAAAAAGAGGCTTTTTTATTCACCAATAGCTTTGTTGCTCGCAAATATTCAATTCTCGCGAGGGTTTGTTTGAGTAAAAAAGAGGTTGATTTGTAAATGTTTGAAAATTGCATTTGCACTGAATATAAATGTGAGATATACAGAAACGTGGGCGTTTTTCACCCAAAAACGTGCGTTTTGCTGCAAATAGCACGCCGTTTAGCAGCAAAACGCAAGGCTAAATGCAGCAAAACGCCGGGTAAAATGGTGCTAAACGCAAGGTAAAATGGTGCTAAACGCAAGGCGAAATGCTACTAAACGCAAGGCAAGATGCATAATGATACACATTTGTTTGTGGGTTTAGGGGGCTAAAAGGGATAAAAACGGTGGTCTATTGGGAATAAAAAGGTGGTAAAAATGTGCGTTTTTACCTACTAAAAGCTGTTTTTGAGCCAGTGAAAAACTGCGAACTTACGCCAAAATAGAAAGGCAAAATGGTGCAAAATGTAGAAAGAAGACTGAAATACGATGTAAAATAAAAAGCAAGAGGCTGAATTTTGGGCCTAAAACACTGCTTTTGAGCATGTATTTTCTCTAGAATGGGTAGGAAAGAAGACCGTGTTTTATAAAATAATAATACCACATTTAACAAAACAAAGAAGCTGCAAGCAAGAAAAAAAACGGAAATACGGCGCGAAAAAACACCTAAGTACAAGCCAAGATGCAGGAGATACCAGTTTTTAGTGCAGCCGTTAAGTTACTGATGTGCAGGAGTATTTCGGGTTTAATGTAGTAGATGGCGGTTTTAGTGCAGCCTTAACCAACTGAATGTCAAGAGAATACAAGAAAAGAAGCAACCAAACACATGGATTAACGGCAACGCTAACAAGCCAAAACAAATGCAAGGTAAAAACATCAACATCCCCTTTGCCCACAGCAGAGCAAAGGGGATGCGATGTAGAAGAAGATGTTACTTCACAACTTTCTTTCCATCAATGATGTAAACGCCTTTATCTAAGGCATCTAAACTGGTGCCCATATACACGCCATCAAGGCTGTAAATACGCCCATCTTTGCCCAAACTTGCAGGCGAAGCAGTGGGAAGGGTGGAAATAGAATTGGTAACCGAGCGCTTAACCAATAGTTCGTCGAGGAAAAATCTTCGCTGACTATTGCGCATTGTCAACCGCATATAGCCCGCGCCCTTAACCGTAAGCTTAAAAGTTTGCCATTTGCGTTTAGGCAGTTTAAAGGTGTTTTGCGACAATTGCACTTTGGGATTGAGACTCTCTACCTTAAAATCGCCATCCTCGTTGCCCCATGCTGCAACCTTAAAGCTAATGGTGGAGCCATCCTCAACGTAGAATACGGGCGTGTTTTCTACCACGCCATACTTTTCACCAGTGCCAATAACGGCGCAATGTCTTCCGGCCGAGGTGGCAGAAGGCACCGAAAAGGTCCAGCCATCATTATCGGGTTTAAACTCGCCATATGTTGCAAAGCCTCCCCAGAGGCCATCGTTTCCTCCCTTACCCTCGCACTTGTTAAACGATTCGTAGAACAAAGTATCGCTTTTGAGATGCTTAGGTCTGAGGTCGTCTAAACGAAATCTAAACGAAGCATCACCTTTGGCGTCAATCCTTATGCCTAATACCGACTTATTGAGGCGGTAGGTTTCGTCCGCCCCCGAGGTAAACACTTCGGTAGCGGGCAAGGAAGTGGCAGTAAGACTGTCGTTACCAGCTTGCGGATAAGGAATGCTATCTTGTGCACTCCATACCTTTCGCTCTCGGTTGTCGGCCGGAACGATGGCGCACCGCTTATGGCCAGGTGTGGCATTAACACCGTTTCTGAGCCATGTTTCTTGGTCGAAATCAACGTGCAGCACCACAAGCCCCTCACCAGGCAGGTGTGCATCCCAGCCTTTTTTGCGTCTATTCTCAAGCAGATAATATTCGTCGGCATTGGCATCGTTGCGTATGAGGTAGGCATCTCCATGGTCGCACATGGGCTTCATGCCCGTAATAACAGTGTCGCGAGTTAGTTCGTGTGGTTTTAACCAGCCTACAAACATTTTTTCGTAGCTGGTGTAACCAGCAGGAACATAGCCATGATTATTGTAACTTCCAACGCTCATTACGTCGAAATAGCCCGTACCAAAGGCGTCTTTATCTGAAGTGTCGTACATATCAGGCAGGCCAAGGCAGTGTGTAAACTCGTGGCAAGCCGTGCCAAAGCCGCCTAACTTAGTGGAATTAAAGTTCAACTCGTTGCTACATGCATAGGTGTTGATGCGCATATTGTTGCCCACAGGTAGGTATTTGCCATAGTCAGAGTATTGCAAAGCCCACTCGTGAGGCCAGATGGTGTTGCTGTTTCCGCCCGAAGCTTGGCCATATCCAGCGAAAATAACCAGCACTTGGTCTACAGCACCATCGCCATCCCAATCGTAATCGCGAAAGTTCACTTTGCCGATAGCGGCTTTACAGGCCTCGGCCACCATTGTTCCCGCCCTGATATCGGTGCGCGAGCCTCTCCAGTCGAGGGTATCTCGGCCATAGTAAGCCATATTATGCTTGAGTTGTACAGGTCCAACCACATCAAAAGTAAGGTCGAAGAGACCATTACTCTGGGCTTTAAAATAGTCGTGCAGACTTCCTTTATGGCCGTCTTTATACGTAAACCCCACCTCGTTGGCCATTCTCGTGAGCAGTTCGTTGGTGTGTTCGGGCTGAAAATGGGCATCTGTAAAGTTGGCCAGCACAATAAGCCCCTTGCGTTTGCCCACATGCTTATGCGATATGCCCACAGTTCGGGTTGCAGCAGCAGCGCGTCGGGCGTTATTTTGTGCCATACGTGTGGCAGCATGCGCCCTCACAGCCTGCATATTAGCAATAGGAGTGGCCACGCCATTATCGTCAACGTTATAGCAAATACCACGTGCATCACGCCAATAGTGCAGGTTTTCGTCGCCCACTTGTTCAAGTCGGATTTGTGTTCCATTGGCAAGCTTAGCCATACGCCATATTCCAGGCATGGTGGGAATGGCCAAAGCAGCAACAAAAGTGGCTAGAAATGCAAGGATAAGAAATTTTATTCTCATAGAAAAGTTAAACTATAAATAATTGTTTGGTTTAAATAAAACGCTAAAATGGCCCTATTGGCCTATCCCCCATTAAATAGATGTAGCACAGGGCGCATGAAAGGAGTTAGTTCGCAGGGGCGCGAAGTGCCGTTATAACCCTCGCGCGACAATGCCCACGTCACAAAAAGGCGTTGTTTGGCACGTGTCATGGCCACATAAAACTTGCGTGCGTCTTCGTTTGTTTGTCGTGCATCGGTGCGAGTGTAGTAATTGGGATAACGCCCATCCACGGCGTCGAATATCAGTACATTGTCGAACTCCAGTCCCTTTGCTTTGTGAATGGTGGTTACATAGATGCGTTCGTCAATGAAGTCGCTACCACAAAGGTCGGCCTCTTTCAGGGTGTTGAGTTCCATAATATGCGCTTGTAACTGCTGAATCAATGCTTGTGCCTCGCAGCCCTGTAACATATTACCTTGCAAATAGGCATTAACATAGGCAATGTTGGGCACAGGGAGGATGTAGCTGTCGGCCACAAGGAAATTGTAAAACTCGTCAATCACCAGCATCATGGCGGGCATTTGGGGGTGAGTGTGTAAGGAGTAGAGTTGTGCATGATGTTTATTAAATAGTTTGGAATAACGCTGTCGCAACGTAGCAGCACAGTTTTGAACGCGCTGACGTGCGAGAAATTGCTGTTGTGCAGGTATTATCTGTGCAGCTTGTTGTCTACAATAGTTCACCAGGCTCACTGTGGCCATCACGTCTTCGTCGGCCAAATGCGAGTTGGTTCCTTCCAAATGCAGCACCTCAAGCAGAGCCTTAAGCTTATATTGCTTAAGTCCCGGTTGCAACAAGCGTATCAGTTTTAGTGAATCAAAATAAGTGGGATGCGCCTCAAGCAGGTTCACTTCAGGGCAATAGCGCTGCAAATTGAAGCGCAAAATGTTATAATCAAAGTCGGCATTATGCCCTAGCAGCATGCTATTACCCACATATTGCATAAAGTTTTGCAAGGCTTGTGCAGGCGGTAAGCAGGGGTTACACTGCAATTGGGCAACAATGGGGTTGGGAATATCGCCAAGCATGGCGGGCACGGGGCGTTGTGTTTGGATAAAAACATTGAAAGCTGAGCCTTCAACCACACGTCCAGCCCTCATTTTTAGGGCAGCAATCTGCACGATATCGTCTTCAAAGACATTAAGCCCTGTGGTTTCGGTGTCGAAAACAACAATCTCTTCGTTGTCGAAACATTGTGCAAAGCCCTCCACATAGGTGGGCGTTTGGGGCGAAAGTAGGTCGGTGGGCAACATGGCACAGCGCAAAAGAGCCTGTACAAAGTTGCGAGCCGATGCATTTCCCTCGAAAACACGCAGGCCCTTAAGCAGTCGTGCCCATGCAATAAAGTTGTGCGGGTTGGCTAAGATGTTGAGATGTGCGAAGAGCAATTTAACCTCGGGCGTGGCAAAGAGGTCTTGTCCAGACACTTTAAAATGACTTAATCCAAGAGAATTAAGTGCGCAACTAAGGTCGTCGGCATCGCGATTGGCATTCACAATGATAGCCGTTGTGTCGTTAGGATTTTGTTTTTGCAGGTTTCCCGCCAGCTGTGCCACGTCTTTATATTCGGTATCGAGCACATTGCTACTCACCACTTGCAGTTCGTTTCCTTGGCCTTGGTCGGCGTTATTGGCTTTGGGAAGCAAATGCGGGTCGATATTGAGCATGGCTGTAGCATAGGTGTTAAACACGTTGAGCAAATATTTGGGCGAGCGATGATTGATGGCCAAGTGGTGTACATTGTGTCCACAGCGTTGTCGCAGCGTGTTCAGCGTGTCGAGTTTTGCGCCCATGAATGAGAAGATGGCCTGCTGTTCGTCGCCCAAGAACATCACTGTGGGGTTGTTTGTGTCTGTTAGTGCGTCTACAATAGCCAGTTGTAGGGGGTTAAGGTCTTGCACTTCGTCTACCTGCAGCCACGAATATCGGCGATGCACAGCCTCGTTATCATTGGTCAATGCATCGTAAGAAAGCAGCAAGAGGTCTTCAAAATCAATCAGTTTGTTTTCTCTTTTGTAGTCTTCGTATTGCTTGGCGAGTTTCATTTTGCGCAAAAGCGCCATCACCAAGCACAAAGAAGCATAATCCATCTGCGCGCCTTGCACCATAGACTCGTAGGTGGAGGCGTGCAGATAGATATCGGTGATGCTCTGCGGAGTAAAGTCTGTTCGGGCTAGTTCGCACAAATTGCGCATAGCTTTCACATCTTCGGCCGAAAGGCAATCGGCATGTAGGCGAAGATTTTTAGGATGTGCATGTGCAATTTGGTGCATGAGATGCGACAAGAAGATAATGTCGAAGTAGTCGCGACGTCGTTTGAAGCTCTCGGCCACCTTCATTTCGTCTTCCTCGGTGTATCGTGCAAGGATGCTTAAGGCATCATCATCATCGATAACAGAGGTCTCGGCAGCAATCAATCCGTTGTCGTAGAGAAAGCGCGAACAAAACCTATGCACGTTTCCTACGAACACTTCACTGGCCGAATCGTCGTCAATATTGGCCTTTATGCGCTCCATCATCCCGCGGGCGGCCCTATTGGTGAAGGTAAGACACAGCATATCGGCACAATTCACACCGTTGTTGCGTGCCAAGCGCACGCGTTCGGAGAGTATTTGTGTTTTTCCACAACCAGGAGGAGCAAGCACAAGGTGCACGCCCTGCTGCAGATTGATTACCCGTTGCTGACTTTCGTCGGGCTGCCACGCATCTATGGTATTAGACATAATCGTGAAAAGGACGATAGAAGACGTTAACGCGAGAATGAAATTTCGCCAAAGAAAGCCGGACAATGGAAGTCGGGCTTAGGCAAAGCGATGCGATTCCAAGACAGGAAGTGCGGTTTCTGCGTTTTATCCCCACACTTATAGAAGTTGGCGCGCATGTTTGCATCCTGCAATTGCAATCCTGGATGGTGCATAAACAATGAAGTGGGGATAACCAAAGCCATCTGCCATTGGCATTGGCCTACCCTTTCGTCGAACGGTAAACGACCCAACGATGACCAACGGTCTACCTGTTGCAGTGCGTTTTCGGGCAAATGTTCGCGCCCTTCGCGTCCTGAACCGAAGCCAACAAGGAGCGTTCCAGCGCAATTGCACTCAATATTATAATACGTTCCATCGTTTACCGGACTAACAAAGAACTCGCAACAGGAGTCTTCCCACACGCGTCCGTTGTCTGAAGGAGCCACCGCGCGCACGCTATCTTCGGTTACTTGGCAGTTGAGCAATATGTTATCGCCTGCGTAGGCCATACGAAAAGCCACGCTAGGCTTGTAAGGAAAGGTCTCAGCCCAGTTAACATTGTCTATGGATTCGAAGCCAATACCAGCCTCATCGAGTAGCGAGGGCACGTCTTGAGCTTTTACTTGAGCCAAAGAAAGGGGCGAAACAATGTACTTATTCATGCTTTGAAATGGGGGGTTATGGTATGGAAGGCACAGCCAGACAAGGGCGCAAACATAGCGTTGCGCCCCTGCCAGGCTGTTCCTTATTTATTTACTGTTCTCGGCGATGAAGTTTTTCATCTCCTCTTCGTGCGAACAAACACTGTTGAAGAGTGCCAATTGGTTCTTGGCACGGTCGAGATTGTGTTCTGGATACTTAATCTTGTAGTACACATCACCATTGATATAATCGGTGAGGAAGCGCACACACTGCATAAAGGGGAACAATTTAGCAGCAAAAGGCAAGTGTTCGCGCTCGATGGGTGTAAGGAAAGCGCCAGCCGAAGTGAGGTAACCTTTGGTGAAAGCCTTAAAGATATCCATGTTAAAGCCCACGTTTGCAAGGTTGGGATCGTCTTCAGCAGTGAAGTTTGCGCCCGTTCTAAGGAAGTCACCATAGTCTGAGAACACATAACTTGGCATCACTGTATCGAGGTCGATAACGCAAAGAATGTTGCCATCGGCATCAAACATCATGTTGTTAACCTTGGTGTCGCAGTGACATATGCGTTTAGGCAGCTTGCCTTCGCGGTGAAGTTGTTCGGCTTTGCACATCTCTTCCATGTTGCGGTTAAGCTCTTCAACCATGCTTTCAACCACCGACAAGCGTTTAACAGGATTGTTTTGCACAGCCTCTTTCAGCTGTCGGGCGCGCAATTCCATGTTATGGAAATCGGGAATTGTTTCTCCCAGTTGTTGAGGTAGGTCAACAAGGGCGGCTTCAAACTCACCAAAGGCCAAGCCAGCAGCATGCGAATACTTCTCGTTCACCGTTTCGTAGGTAAAGGCGTTGGGAATAAAGCGCATCATTCTCCAATAAGTATCATCGGCTTCGCGCCAATAAGTCTTACCCGTTTCGGCCTTAATAAAGTGTAGAACGCGACGATCGATGTCGGCAACCTGCTTCTCTTCCAGTTTTTTTCTTAGATGAGCCGTAACAGCTTCGATGTTACTTTGCAACAATTCCACATCCTTAAATATGGCATTGTTGATGCGTTGCAGCACATAAGCGGGTGCATCTTCTTCGTTCATCGCCACCTTATAAGTGTCGTTGATTAGTCCGTTTCCCAGTGGTTTCACGCTCTTCACCGTGCCCTGCACATCAAAATGCGACACGAGTTGGAGCAAATTCTTTTCTTCCATGTTGATAATAATGATCGTTTAGATTAGGCAAAAATCCCCATTGGGTTTATCCTTCAAGGCGCTGCACGAGGCAAACGCACAGGCAGAACAAGTCCAATGGGGATTGAAATGGTATTGTCTATGTGATAAGAACAAGTGGTTAACTTGCTGTATAATGGTTATAGCCTGTAAAGTCGTTAACTTATCGTCTTATTAACGCGTCAACTCGTTAACAGATAAATTCATTCATTCGTCAACTTATTAACTCATCAATTCATTAACTCGTCAACTCACCAACTCATTAACCACCCTTCTTCATTTATATCTCCTTGAACTTATATTCTACAAAGGCTTCCATAGCCTCGTAGCAAGCCAATCCCAGTTTGTCATAGAGTTCAGCAGTACCGCGATTACGGTCTTCCGAGCGTTGCCAGAACAAACGTTCGTCGTTGCCAAGGAATGGTGCGCTCTCCATTTGCGATTGGTGTTTGAGGATAGAATTGCGTTTAGCGCGCAACTCTTCAGGACTCATAGGCACGCACATTTCGATGTTTTCGATTTCCCATTCGGCCCATGCGCCACGGTACATCCACACGCGACAGTCGTCAAGCCACTTTTCTCCAGCCTTCAATTCTTCGTCGATGGCGGCGAAAACGGCGTCGGTACACTTCTTGTGTGTGCCATGTGGGTCGGCCAAGTCGCCTGCAACGTATATCTGGTGTGGCTGAATGCCGTGGATAAACTCGCGAACCACCTTCACATCGGCCTCGCCCATGGGCAGTTTTTCAATCTTACCCGACTCGTAGAAAGGCAAATCGAGGAAGTGAACACGCTGTAAGGGGATATCGTTATACGTAGAAGCGGTGCGCGCTTCACCACGACGGATAAGACCTTTAATGGTAAGAATGTCGCGCGTATCGCCAATACTGTCTTTCTTCTCTTTGAGGAAGGCCTTTATTTCTTTGTACTTCTCCTTGATAACCGTGTCTGAGTCGCCACCGAAAATTTGATTAAAGCCATTGATGAAGTGCATAAAGCGAATCACTTCTTCGTCGCCAACAGCGATGTTACCCGACGTTTGGTAAGCCACATGCACCTCATGACCCTGTTCAACCAATCTGCGAAGCGTTCCACCCATAGAGATAACATCGTCGTCGGGGTGAGGCGAGAAGATAATCACACGCTTAGGATAGGGTGTTGCACGTTCAGGACGATAGGTATCATCGGCATTAGGCTTGCCACCAGGCCATCCTGTGATGGTGTGTTGCAGGTCGTTGAAAATCTTAATATTGGCATTATAAGCCGAACCATAAAGCGCTAAGAGTTCGCTTAGGCCATTTTCGTTATAGTCTTTGTTGGTAAGCTTAAGGATAGGTTTACCAGTTAGCTGGCACAACCACACCAAAGCCGACCGCACAAGCTTATCTGTCCACTGGCAAGAAGTAACCAACCAGGGATGAACAATGCGCGTGAGACGCGATGCAGCAGGCAGGTCGATAACCACATTTGCATCCTTATGGGTTTGCAAGAACGAAGCGGGAAGCACGTCGGTAACCTTCTCTTCCACAGCACGCTGAATGATATCGGCCTTATCTTCGCCCCAAGCGGTGAGGAAAATTTTGCGTGCGCTGAGGATGGTGGCTATGCCCATGGTGATTGAACACGGTGGAACAGCCTCTTTAGAACCAAAGCTGAGCGTCATCTCTTCGCGCGAAACGGCATCGATAAGTATCAAGCGCGAACCCGAAGTAAGCACACTTCCTGGCTCGTTGGTGGCGATATTACCCATTCGGCCAATACCCAGCAGCATCACATCGATACCGCCCATGTCTACAATGCGTTGCTCGTATTGCTTGCAACTGCTGTTAACCATCTCTTGAGGAACGGTTCCATCCAGCGTAAACACGTTTTCGGGGGCGATGTTCACATGGTCGAGGAAACGTTCGCGCAGCTGACTAATGCTGCTATGTGGGTTTCCTTCGTTGAGTGGGAAATACTCATAGGCATTGAAAACAGCCACACGAGCAAAGCTCAAGCCGTTTTCCTTATGAAGTCTAATGAGTTCTTCGTACACAGGCGTAAGCGAATTGCCCGTTCCTAAACCCAAAACACAAAGTTTGCCTTGGTCGTTTTTAAACTTAATTTCGGCCTCGATGGCTCGTGCGATATAGGTAGCACCCTCTTCAATCTTTGGGAAGATGTCGGTATGTATTTTCTCGCAGCGTGTTATTTCAGAGCGTTCGACGGCGGTTTTAGGGTTGTAATATTCTTCGGGGATTTTGTTTAGCACAATCTCCGAGCTTAGATTAAGTCTCATTTCTTAAGCCCTTTCAATGTCTTTAAAATATTTGTACGTGCCAACTTTCAGTTCGTCGGTGGCTGCTTCATCACAAACGATGATAGCATCTTCGTGCATTTGCAGCGCGCTAACGGTTCTCATCTGCGTAACGGGGCCTTCAACGGCGTCGCGCAATGCGCCTGCCTTGCCATGTCCATTGATGAGTACCATCACTTGGCGAGCATCCATCACAGTGCCAACACCTACAGTGAGTGAGAAACGAGGAACTTTTTCGAAGTCGTTATCAAAGAAACGCGAGTTAACCACACGCGTATCGTGGGTTAATGGCATACGTCTTGTGCGTGAAGTGAGCGACGAACCGGGTTCGTTGAAGGCCAAATGGCCGTCTACACCTACGCCACCGATAAACAAGTCGATGCCTCCTGCGGCCTTAATAGCCTCTTCGTATTGGCGACATTCGGCCTCCCAGTCTTCTGCATTACCATTAAGGATGTGCACATTCTCCTTGGGACAATCGATATGGTCGAACAAATTGCAGTACATAAACGAGTGGTAGCTTTCGGGATGTTCAACGGGTAAACCCACATATTCGTCCATATTGAACGTTACAACGTTCTTAAACGACACCCTACCCTCTTTGCATGCCTTTACCAAAGCTTGGTACATGCCAATGGGAGTGCCACCAGTAGGCAACCCTAACACGAACGGACGCTCCTTTGTTGGTGCTGCCTTTTTAATACTTTCAATGACGTGTTCAGCTGCCCAATTGGACAGTCCGTCATAATCTGCCTTTATTACTAATCGCATGGCTTTTAAATAAATGTTTGTTTAAAAGATTATGAGCTGCAAATATACACAAAATAAGCCTAATAAAAGCAACTAAATTGAGAGAAAATACAAGTATCTTGTGTTTTTCATCTTTTCTAGGTATATGGCTATATGATAACTTCTTGCCTTCGAAGGCTCTGTCTCTACCTGCTGGTCTGCCTTCAACTTATGCGCTAACAAAAGCAAATGGCGCATCGCTTTCATTGCCTCGAACGTGCTGCCACATGGCAAACAGGTTCGCTAACAGATGAAAACGATGCGCCAGAGAAAGGGGTTGCGACTTAACCCTCCTGCATTAACGCGCCACAAGTTTTGACTTTGATACCAAATGCACACACACGATGCGGTGCGCCACCTTATAGATATGCGCCGATAGCACCGTCTTTAGGCTTCTATTTACGACAGTCGCGCAGTGTTACACCTTCAGGATGCATCGCCAGCAATCTAAAATTGCTCAAGAATAGCAATGCGTTTCTCGGTGTCGGGGTGCGTGCTAAACAAGCCTTCTACAAACGAAAGCACGCCAAGGTCCATCTCATCAGGATGAACAATAAACAGTTGCGCCACATCCTCGCGGTTTACATGGTCTAAACCAGGGTTGCCAGATATTTTTCTTAATGCCGAAGCCAGCGCCAAGGGGTTGCCACACAACTCTGCTCCACCAGCATCGGCCATGTATTCGCGTTTTCGCGAGATGGCAAACCGTGTAAGCAGGGTGAAGAAATAGGCCACAGCAGCGCACACCACCACAGCAATGAGCACAAGATACATGGCCGCCGCGCCACCACCTTTATCTTTCTCGCTGCGACGCGACTGCATTCCGCCCATCCAAATAATATTGTAAAGTGTGCGAGCAGCCACCATCATCACCGTGCTAACAATGCCCACGAACACAATACTGGTGATAAGCAGGCGGGTATCGCGATTGCGAATGTGGGTTAACTCGTGTGCCAACACCCCTGCCAGTTCGTCGTCGGTGAGCAAATTCAGCATTCCCGTGGTAACCGTAACGGCATAGGTGCGCTTGTTTATACCACTAGCGAAAGCGTTCAGCTGGTCGTCGTCTACCACATATATGGCTGGCATGTCCATATTGCAGGCCATACATAGGTTTTCCACGATGTTATACACCCTTGGATTTTCTTTTCTACTTAGCGGACGCGAGCGAACAGCAAACTGCACCATGCTTGCATTGGCAAAATAAGCTATAACAAACCATATCGCCACAATGCCAACAACCCACGGAAGCACATCGAGAAAGTAATAATTAACGGTGTTTACATCGAGCTGATGATGCACTTCGCCAGCTGCATCATAATAGCCGTTGCCGAAATAGTTTATCACAGCCAAGCAAACCCACGTCATGCCCAGTATGATGGTAGGGAAAAGCAGCAGCAACAACACGCTGAGCATGTTGTTGCGGCTTATCTGTGTTTGCATTCCTACATACTTCATGTGTACGCAGAGATAACAAAATTAGAACTTAACCTCTGGTGCACGTTCTATTTCGGCACGTTGGTCGTTGGGAATTTCAAACATTGGCTCTTTTTGGAAACCGAACATCTTGGCAAAAATCACCGAAGGGAAGGTTTGCACGGCATTGTTAAGCTCGCGCGTTGCCGAATTAAAGAAGCGACGAACGGCAGCCAGCTTGTTCTCCAAGTCGGCCAGTTCTTGTTGCAAATGCAAGAAGTTTTCGTTGGCTTTAAGTTCGGGATAAGCCTCTAACGACACTTTTAGGCCCGACAAGGCACTGGTAAGCATGTTTTCGGCTTCAATTTTATCATTAATCGAAGTGGCTCCCATAGCAGCAGCACGCGCTTCGGTTACACGCTGAAACACATTCTTTTCGTGGTCGGCATATCCCTTCACCGCACCCACTAGTTGCGGAACAAGGTCGTGACGCATTTTTAACTGCACGTCGATGTTGGCAAAAGCGTTCTCGCGATTGTTGCGCAGCTTCACCAGATTATTATACAATGCCACGCCCCAGAGAACCAACAGCACGGCCACCACAATAATAACGATTGTTGTTACACTCATTGGATTATTAATTTTAGTGTTAAAGCGCTATAGCTTGCTAGCATTATTGCCTATGCCACGCGCCCAAATATAAATTCACTCTCTGCAACTTGCACAGCCTTACACCAACTTTGCCTTGCACCAAACGGCACTTTAAAGCACGAGCGCTAAGCAAACGCACACATTGCATTATGCAAAGATAACGCAAAAACAAGACAACACAAAACAAATGGTTGAAATTACGCAATCTATTAAGGAATACTCACGTATTAACGAAAAAGGGAGCAATTCACATTGCTCCCCTTTACAAGGCATTTCAGTTTTCTATGAAGCAGATTTTCTTTGTCTTAGTTTCAAATGTTTTGGAAATCGGTCGTATTCATTAAACGCCGACAAAGATACACATTAATTAAATACTCTGCAAATGTTTCTAAAAGAAAATTAAATATTTTAGTTAAATATCTTTTGTTCTGTTACTTCTTTGTCAAAACAATGCTATTCAGCATAAAATCAGCTACATAAACAAGACCTATTTACCTTAATTATTAGTAGGTTATGCACTAATATTTGACAAAATCATTAACACAATGAGTCTTATTGCTATGTTCTTAAATGTTAATTTAGTGCTTTTATTTTACAAATCACTGCTTTAAAATTCATCATTCTAGAGAAACAAACATGTTATAGAGGCATGTTTTTCGCGTTTACCACCGCATTTTTTGTTATTTATTTGTTCACTTGGCAGGCCAAAAAATGCAAATCCATAGCATTTAGCATTTCTAGAATGGTTCGAAGAGTGTAAAATCGTCTTCTTCTTAAAGCCATTTTTAGACCATTAACTCACTTCCATTTCGTCATATTCACCCTTTTTCTTGATAAGTCACAGCTAAAAACAGCCACTTTACGTCTCTCTTTCGGCTATTAGTAGCATTTAGCCTTGCGTTTTGCACCACTTTACACTGCGTTTTGTACGAAATAGCATTGCGTTTTGTAGGAGATAGCGTTGCATTTTGCTGCATATTGCGCAAAACATGCACTCAAAAGAGCTGTTAAACTTAAAAAATACGCCCGTATTTTGAACTCAACGCCACTTCGTTCGGAAATAACGCAGCCACAATGTTAAAATCTAGTATAAATATTTTACATTTCAAATTGAGCAACAACACGCCTCGTTGCAATCCTTTTGTTTGTGGTTGCCCACCCCTCAGCAGCGCGCAATACCCCACAAACTAGTTTTACACACTCCCATGCTATACACATAATGCAACAAGGCCATATCGGCACCCTAGAAAGAGCCACCGATATGACCTTGTTATGATGTTAAAGGCAGTTCGAAAAAAGCCGAAACGCCTTGTTATTTATATTCGCCCTTACCTGTAGAGAAGTTAAGATAGCAGCGCTTACCAGCTGTAACAGCCACAGGCTTTTGTTCTACGCCGTTGCCACGATAAGAGATAGCACCATTGGCATCCACCACAAACTCTGTTCGCCACCAGTCGAAGCCATTAAGCTTCACACACATGCGAACAACGTCGCTGGCCACAAAGGCCGGCGAAACAAAGTTGCCCGTGGCCGTAGTGGGCACAGTAAAGAGATTTTCGGGTTTGCAATCCCAGTTGCCAATGGTAGGACCTTGCAGGTAAACCTTAGGTTGTTCGAAGCTAATCGTGCGTTTTTCGCCATCGTTGCTTACCACTAGCACATACCATCCTGCCGTTCCCACCTTGATATTGCCACCTTCATCGGAGACATTAGCCCCTGCATTGTCGGTGATGGTGGTGCCAGCGTAACCGAAGTCGTTGCCCCAGGCTGCTTGTGGTGCACACTTAAACTGTTCGTCAGCAGCGAAATAAATCACAGCCCAGAACGTAGGCGTACCCGTAGCACCCAGTTCAACGGTGCCATGAACAGGTGTTAGGCTCTTCCATTTACTCCATCCATAACCACTACCAGTGAGATAGCAGCTATTAATTTTAGGAGCCACCTTTACATAAGTAGGTATGGCCGCGAACTGGATGGTGTTAGAATACACCGTATCAATACCAGGCAACACAGCCTTAACACGCATATACACAGCCTGAGCCGTGGTAGGGATGGTAGATTCTTTCCAATGCGCCACTTGTTGCAGAGCCAGGGCCAAGTCGAAATTGGTAAGCTGCGCCGCATTAGTTACGTAAACAGTTTGAATCTCCTTATAGTCGGCCGAGCCAGCAGCCACAGTGCCTGCATCTTCATCAGCATACGAGGTGGTGAAATTACCCGTATGCGACACCTCGATGGTGTAGTCCACCTTGGCACGATAGCCAAAATCGGGCTTATCCCATGTAAAAGCGAGATTGGTCGTATCCTTTAAGTTTAGTTGCGAGCCACCAAACGACGGCGTTTGCATGCTAAACGTGTCGGGCTGTTTGATTGTGGGGTTGTCGTCCCTATCATCCGAACAGGCCACCAAGGCACAGATGCCAGCAAAGAGCATCACAGATGATTTTATGATTTTCTTCATTTCTATCATGATAAGTGAGTTAATAACCAGGATTTTGCTTAAGGTTTTTGTTTACAGAGAGGTCGGACGAGGGCAAGGGGAAGAGGTTGCGGTAGCTATCAAAGCTGCGACCGTTGGCTGCTCCGCCTTTCCATGTCCAATTATAACTATTGTTTCCACCATAATATCCGTAACGAATAAGGTCGGTGCGGCGTTGTGCTTCGAAATAAAATTCGCGGCTACGCTCGTCCAAGATATCGTTTAGCGAGAAGCTAGTACGTGTAGCAGCATGTGCACGTTGGCGCAATTGGTTAAGATAAGCAATGCCTTGAGCGGTGGCATTGCCTCCATTGAGTCGCGCCGTTGCTTCTGCATAAGCCAAATAAGACTCGGCCACACGGAAGAAGAAGAAATCTGTATCGGCAAAACCCGTATTGGTTACAGCAGAGCCATCGCTCTTAATACCAGTGAATTTCACAACCGAGTATCCTTTTTCAAAAGCGGTTATGTCGTTGGCAGTGGGAATTTCGAGCGTACGGTTTACGGCATAGAACAACGCGCGGTCGTCGTTAGCAGCAGCCAAGATGGTGGCCGTGTTGCCAGTTGGTGGCGTACCGGTAAAGAATTTCTTAACCAAGTCTTTGCGTGCACGGTTACCTGCCCACGTACCACTTATACCATTGTCGGGCATATCGGTATTATATGTAGAGGCAATAAGGAAAGTTGTGTTAGCATAAGCTGCAGTGCGGTCGCCCTGTTGTAGCAAAGGCAGAACCGCTTCTACCGAAGCACCGCTCTCACCATTATCGCCCATAAAGAGCATTTGATAGGCCGAGTAGTTGGCTGTGCCAGCAGTAAAGAGTTTATAATCAGAGTTTATCACCTTTTGTGCATACTCGGCAGCTTTTGCCCATTGAGCAGTACCCGTGTAAACCTCGGCATTGAGATATAAACGCGTAAGCAACATCCATGCTGCGGCCTTATCTGCACGGCCGTATCCAGCATCGGTAGACTTCTTTGCCTTGGGTTCGGCTAAGAGAGTTTCCACCTCGAGGAGTTCTTTTTCTAGCCATTCGTAAACTTCTTTTCGTGTGTGTTGCACAGGTTTTTCGGTGCTAACGGTCAGGGGCAAACCAATGTTTCCGAAGGCATCCATAGCCAAATAAAATTGCAAAGCGCGAATAAAACGCACCTCGGCCGTACGTGTTGCATCAACACCCGAGGCCACATCGAGATAGTGATTGCACACCGAAATACCCAAATAAAGACGGTTATAGAGCAATGCAAGGAAGGCATTGCTGGATCCTTGCTCGTTGGTGTTCATCGTTGCCACGCCAGGGTCGCCCCATCGGCAAATGGCTTCGTCGGTGGTAAGCTCGTTAGAATTGAACAATTGGCGTAGAAGTCCTGTTGTTCCGTTGTCTTCTGCGCTTACAATAGAAGAGCCAGGACCATCCAAGCCCTCGATAGCCAAGTTGGCATAACATTGATTAAACAATGCCACGGGGTCGAGTTCGGTTCGCTTATTGGGGTCGATGGGTGTAACATCTAGGTCGCCTATGCACGAAGAAAGTCCCACCGAGAGCAGCATTGCGGCTGCAGGAAGGATATGTTTGATATATCGTTTCATTGTAAATTCTCTTAGTTGATTGTTAGAAATTCAAGCTCAAGCCCAAGATAAACGAAGTGGGTCGTGGGTAAAGGTCGTAATCAATACCATTAAACACCTCTGGGTCGAGTCCCTTATACTTGGAAATGGTGAACACATTAGAGGCCGTGGCGTAGAGACGGCCACTAAGTCCGTGCCAAGAACCCGTTTTAAGAACGCGTTCGAAGCTGTAACCCAAGGTGATGTTGTCGCACTTTAGGAACGAAGCATTGCGCACAAAGTAGTCGCTTTGCACCCATTTGTTGGTTTGCCAATTAAGGTCGATGGTAGATTTGGGTCGTTGCTCAAGATAACCGCTATTCCAAAGCTCGTTCATATTGCTGCGGCTGGCTTCCACATCATTGTAAACGTAGTTGCCAATGTTAGCACGGAACGATATACCAAAGTCCCATTTTTTATATTCGAGACGCGAAGCCAGCCCCATTGTTACGGGTGCAGCAGACTGTTTGTAGAAATAGCGGTCGTCATTGTTAATAATTCCGTCTTCATTGCGGTCTACAATAGCGCCTTCGATGGCTTTACCGTTTGCGTCGTAAGCCTGTTGGTACACATAGAAAGCAGAAGCAGACTGCCCCACAGCATAGGCCTTCACCTTTGTACCCGTGCCACCGTGCACCGAGTTACCCGTTTCGATGGGTTTAGAGTTTGCGCCCACCAGATCGGTAATGCGGTTTTGGTTGTAGGTTACGTTATAGTCGAGCGTCCAATACCAATCTTTAGACTGTATGGCTTTCCAGCTCAATGTGGCCTCAACACCAGTGTTGCGCAGCGAACCAATGTTGGTATTCACGCGGTTGCTGAAGTTGGTACCCGCTGCAGCATCGGCATTGTTAATCAAGTCGGTAGTGTTGCGATAGTACCAATCGATGCTTCCGCTAAGTCTTTGGTTAAGAACACCCCAGTCAATACCCACGTTAAAGGTGGTGGTTGTTTCCCACATAAGCAGTGGGTCGTAAGCTTGAGGCATGTTCAATCTACCATTTTCCAAGATGGGATAAAAAGATTGCGTACCCGTATTAATATTGTAGATGGCGAAATAATTATAGTCGCCAATTTCATCTTGTTGGCCAGTTTTACCCCAACCCAATCGAAGTTTAAGATCGGAGAGGGCATTAACGTCTTTCAAGAAGTTTTCTTCCTTAGCTTTCCATGCAAAAGCAAACGAGGGGAACCAAGCCCAATGTTTTTTAAAACGCGAAGAGCCGTCGTCGCGAACCGTTGCAGTCAAGAAGTAACGATTGAGGAACGAGTAGTTGGCACGACCAAAGAACGACACCAAATAGTTTTCGGTGCGCGAATGAAAAGGCGTATGCTCGGTTTCCATACCTCTTTTTGCAGTTGTATTAGTGATGGGATAAAATCCCCTGTAGTCCTTGTTTTCGTCACGCCAGTAGTGTTGCCACTCGTAACCACCCATTACATCAAAGTGATGTTTCTCGTTAAAGTCTTTAAAATATTGCGCATACATGCTGAGCGAGAGGTTTCTCTTCAGCTTGTTAGCCGCGCCATAGCTACCATAATAGAATGCTGCTGGAGCAGTGGCAGGCACACGCTTGTTCTGTGTTCCTTCAGAAATATCGGCACCCAGTGTGAGGTGCAGGCGCAAATCTTCAAATCCATGAACCTTGTAATCAATGTCGGCACTACCCACAAACGAGCGACTATAAGCCCTTTCGTAATAAAGGTCGAGTGCAGCAACAGGGTTAGAAGGCGCCTTGTTGTTGTGTGAGAAGGGGTAATTGGGGTCTTTTAAGAACGCACCATTAGAGCGCCATTGGAAATAACCAGCAAAATTATTAGCGTCGGCAATGGTTTTATCGTAAATACTTTGCGTAGGGTCGAAGCGGAAAGCATCGCCAATAGCAGCATAGTTAGGATAATTGGTTTCGGCAAACATACCCTTAGCGTTGAGATTGAGCGTAAGGTGGTCGTTCAAGAGCGAGGGATTGAGGTTCACAGCAGCAGTAACGCGCTTGAAATCCGAAGTTTTAAGGATACCTTGCTGGCCAGTATAACCCACCGACACACGATAAGGCAAATTTTTAAAAGCACCTTGCACCGCCACATTGTGGTCGTGACTGAGGGCTGTGCGATAGATTTCGCTCTGCCAATCGGTATTAGCTGTGCCCAGAGCCTTAGCAGCATCACTGCCAGCTCCGTACTTATTGGTGATAAATTCGCGATATTCGTCGCCATTCATCAGCTTAAGAGACCCACTCTTTACGCTAGCCGTAACACTACCATTGTAGCTAATTTGTGGTGCCATCCCTTTACGTCCCTTCTTCGTTGTAATGATAATAACACCATTAGAACCCCTCGAGCCATAGATAGCAGCGGCCGAAGCATCTTTCAAAACGTTGAACGACTCGATGTCTTGAGGGTTAATCATCGACAAAGGGTTAGACAAACCCTGCACGCCATTGTGGTCCATGGCCACACCATCGATAACGATAAGCGGATTGTTTGAGGCATTTAGCGACGAGCCACCACGTATACGAATGGTAGAACCAGCGCCAGGAGCACCACCATCCGTTGTGATATTCACGCCAGCAACCTTGCCCGAAAGCATGTCTTGGGGGTTAACCACGAGACCTTTGTTCTTAGAATCGGGTTTTAAAGCCGAGACCGAACCCGTAAGGTCGCTTTTTTTCACTACACCATAACCAATCACCACTACTTCGTTTAACGACTTGGCTGCATCGTCTTTCAAGACAATAACCATGTTGGCACTAGCAGTAGCCTTGGTGTCGGCATATCCAATGTACGAAACTGTTATCTCAGCGCCGGTGTTAGCGCTGATGCTGAAGTTACCGTCAATATCAGTAACCACACCGCCTTCTTGTCCAGCCACACGCACAGTAGCACCAGTGATGGGTTCACCAGTACCATCCTTCACGTGTCCCTTTACCACAATTTGCTGGGCAAAGACACCCACGGAGAGGATAAGCGCACACATGAGCATGGCAATCCTTTGAGGCATCGCATTAATTAGCTGCTTCATCATTCTCTGTTTTTAAATGTTTAAGTTATGCATTGTTTAAATTAAAGTTGTCTGCTCTACCTATATAATGTACGCGCGCGCATAATGAGCCGCATTTCCCCTATGTGAGGAGACTATGCCCTTTCGATGTTAGCCCGACCATTACTATAAGTCGTTGTTTCAAAGCAAGTTCTTGGTTTATCGCACCATCATCTTTGGCCATTTGTTTGGGTTGGTCTGCGTTGTCGTCGCGTAGTCATCCAGTGCTTTTTAGCCACTATTTGGGCGCAATATTTGCAACATCCTTTATGCAAAGATGCTCAATGCACCGAAAAATGGCATAAAAGTTCTTTAAGAATGATTTCAGAACTGCCTCAAAAATGTTATTGTATCTCGTCTAATCTAGGTTTACTTGGCCCAAGTAGATCTACGGGCCTCAGTTAGTTATGCAAAAGTAGCTTTCTTTATATTAGCTTTTACTTTATTAATAGTTAAAAGCAACCTTGTCTTTGCGCAAACGTTTGCGCAAGTTATTATTAAAAAACACATAAGTACGTGATTATAAAAGCATGAAACACCAATATTCGCCACTGCTTTAACCTTTCTTCTAACCATTTCGTTAACCATCCCCACCCGTTACCTTTATGGTTAAATACGCATCCACTTCTCTTCACGAAAACATGCCAACTACAACCTCGTTAACTTTTTGCCAAAAAACTAACAAAACCGCGAATTATTACACATAAAAGTAAGGAAATACAGAATTAATTAATATCTTTGCAATGTCTACCTCAACATAAGACCATCACTGACGGACTTCAGAGACAACAACTATATGCGCTTTTTAGCGGCAAAAGAGAATTAAGAATTATGGGAGAAATATCATCTATCACGATGAAGGATATTGCTAAGGAGTTGAATGTCTCGGTTGCAACGGTGTCGCGAGCACTAAAAAATAGTCCGCGCATCAGTCGCCAACAACGCGAACGCATTCAAGCCTACGCTGCCGAACACAACTTTACACCAAACCTCATCGCAGAGAGCTTACGTAACAGCAAGGTGCGACCAATGAAAGTCATTGGAGTTATCGTTCCCGAGCTTACGCATTATTACTTTTCATCGGTGCTCGCAGGCATCGAAGAAGCAGCAGAACGACAAGGCTACCGCATCATGGTGGCCCATAGTAACGAGCGACACGAACGAGAAGTGGGCATTTGCAAATCGTTCTTCGAAAATAAAGTGTGCGGCATCATCGTGTCGCAAGCGAAAGACACGGCACAATACGCACACTTTCAACGCCTAATAGACAGAGGTGTGCCACTAGTTTTCTACGACAGAATATGCACTGGCGTGAACGCTAGCCGAGTGGTTGTAGACGATTATGCTGGTGCTTATGCTGCAGTTAGCCATCTTCTTGAAACAGGATGCAAACGAGTGGCCTACTTTAACTCGTCGATGAAACTCGAAATATCAAAAAATAGATATAACGGATACTGCGATGCTCTGCTTAAACACGGCATCAAAGTAGACCCCTCATTGGTGTTTCAATGCGATAACCGGGCTGATGCCGAACGCATAACACCCGACGTGCTGAACAGAGACGACCGCCCCGATGCCTTCTTTGCAGTGAACGACGATACAGCCATCGGCATTCTCTATTCAGCCAAGCGACAAGGCTTCAACATTCCTGAAGACATTAGCGTGTGTGGCTTTACCAATGGACAACGCGCTGTGGCCTGCGACCCCACCCTAACTACTGTAGACCAACATGGGTTTAAAGTGGGGGAAGCGGCTGCTGAAATACTTATAAGACATGTTGAGGGCGTAATCGAAAAAGGAAAAATTGAAAGACGCGTGGTAAGAACACGACTCGTGGTGAGACAATCCACACGACCTGTATCTACTTCGATTACTGAACAGATGGAAAGAAGACTACCTAAAGAGGCCGACGCACAACATCATGGTAGTAAAAGTGCTGCCGAAAAGGTTCAGGCTAATCCTTCTTCCTCGCAACAAACGGCATAAACCATACTGCCTATGCCACCACTACGCGGGGCCACAACAATTAACGCCGAATTAAGAAAACTCCTAAGATATGAACAATCAACTGAAAAAGAAACCCGATTTAGACTTCTGGAAACTCTGGAACCTTAGCTTTGGATTTTTCGGCGTACAGATAGCATACGCCTTACAAAGTGCAAACATCTCGCGAATTTTCGCTACGCTGGGAGCCGACCCGCACAACTTAAGCTACTTTTGGATTCTCCCACCACTCATGGGCATTCTTGTTCAGCCCATTGTGGGTACGCTTAGTGATAAAACATGGACTCGATTTGGACGACGTATCCCCTATCTTTTCGTGGGCGCCACAATTGCTGTGCTAGTGATGTGCCTACTGCCCAACGCAGGTTCGCTTGGCATGACAGCCAGTATGGCCATGATTTTCGGACTCGTGGCCTTGATGTTTCTCGACACGAGCATCAACATGGCCATGCAACCCTTTAAAATGCTGGTGGGCGATATGGTGAACGAGAAGCAAAAAGCACTGGCCTACTCTATACAAAGCTTTCTTTGTAATGCAGGTTCTGTGGTGGGTTTCATCTTCCCCTTCTTCTTTACGTTTATCGGATTGAGCAACATCGCACCCGAGGGGGTTGTTCCCGACTCGGTGATTTGGTCGTTCTACGTGGGCGCTGCTATCCTTATCCTCTGTGTTATATACACAACTTTAAAGGTAAAGGAATGGGATCCCAAAAAGTATGCAGAGTATAACCAATTGGAAGAACCGCTCAACGAGGGTAAAACCAACTTCTTAACCCTGCTGCGCAATGCGCCTAAAACATTTTGGACTGTTGGACTGGTGCAATTTTTCTGCTGGTCGGCATTCATGAACATGTGGACTTACACGCCTGGTTCTATTGCCGACACGGTTTGGGGCGTCGATATGCAATCGCATTTGGCCACAAGCACTCCCCAATATCAAGAGGCAGGCAACTGGGTGGGCATTCTTTTTGCCGTTCAGGCCATAGGCAGTGTGCTCTGGGCTGTGATGTTACCCAACATTCGTAACCGCAAAACGGCTTATGCGCTTTCGCTTGTGCTAGGCGCAATTGGCTTTATGATGGTGCCTTATGTTACAGATAAGTATCTCATGTTCGTTCCTTTCGTACTTATTGGCTGCGCTTGGGCTGCCACATTGGCCATGCCTTTCACCTTTGTGACCAATGCTTTGGAGGGTAAAGGCCATATGGGCGCTTACCTTGGCCTGTTTAACGGAACTATCTGCGTGCCTCAAATCATCGCTGCGGCATTGGGTGGAACGGTGCTTCACTTGCTGGGTAGCGTGCAAAGTAACATGATTTTGGCTGCTGGTGTGATGCTTTTCGTTGGCACTTTGTGTGTGGGGTTTATTAAAGACAAAGAACAATAAGAACCTAGCTTTACACAAACGTCGATGTTAATCCCGAATTGGCTGATATCTCTGGCCAATTCGGGATTAATATTGTGCACACATTTCGCTCGCTTCCTTCGTTCGTTTATAGCGTATAACTGAAATGGGGCATTAGAAACGGATAAACGCCCTGTTTCTAATAACCCATTTTTTTGCTTGTTTTCCAACCCATGGCAAACAATTACCTGCCCATGAGCCTCCTTTATATTAGTAATGACAATGCCCTACCCCTTCAGTTTAAACGAAGTGGCGATACTTTCCACCTCCGAAGCAAACAGACTGTCGGTTTGTAAACGCGCTTCAACCTGTGCACAGCTATGCAACACGGTGCTATGGTCGCGCCCACCAACAAGTTTTCCTATACGACTAGCGGGCATTTTGGTGTATTTCTGCGCCAGATACATCGACACTTGGCGCGGCACAACCAAGTCGCGCTTGCGACTTTTGCTACTAACAGCCGACACACTAACATTGAAATGATGGCACACTTTATCTAGAATATCATCGATAGTGAGCGGCGTATCATCCACTTTTACTGCACGCTTAATCACCCGTTCGGCCAATCGCATGTCGATATCGCTGTTATACACCACCGAATAAGCCATCAAACTGTTGATAACACCTTCCAAATCGCGCACACTTCCGTTAGCCGTTTCAGCAATAAATTGTATCACTTCGGCAGGAATTTTGAGTCCATCGCGACGTATCTTGGCGTTCAATATATCCACACACAGCTGCACATTGGGCTTTTCTAGCTCGGCAATAATACCACAAGAGAAGCGAGTGATGAGTCGTTCGCTCATACCTCGAAGTTCAACAGGCGGTCTATCGCTGGCTAAGAGTATTCGTTTGCCGTTACGAAACAGGTGGTTAAAGATGTGGAAAAACGTCTCTTGTGTTTTCTCAGAGCTTTCCCAAGTTTGCACATCGTCGACTATAAGCATGTCGATGGTTTGGTAAAACTTGATAAAATCGTTGGTGGCGTTCTTCAACACAGCATTAACAAACTGCACCTGAAAGAGGTGAGCGCTGATATAAAGCACCCTTTTCTGGGGATAGAGCTGCTTAGTTTGCATACCAATAGCATTCACCAAGTGGGTTTTACCACATCCCGACGGCCCATAAATAAACATGGGATTGAACTGATTGCTATTGGGATGGTTGGCAATAGAAAGGCCAACCGAGCGCGACAATTTATTGCTGTCGCCCTCAATATAGTTAGAAAACGTTTGGTGCGGGTTGAGTTGTGGGTCGAGTTCCTTTTCTTTAGCAGACTCTTCCTTGCTATTTTGTTTTCCGCTCCACGTCTTAGCTGCTTGCGTGGCGTGTGCTTCAGCTGGGTCGGCTTCGATGTCTTGTGTCTTTTTATGCTCACTATCCACCACCACACGATAGGTTAAGCGGATGCGTTGCCCAAAAGCAGAGAACAACACACGACTTAAAAGGTCGATATAATGTTCTTCGATATATTCGTACACATACGAACTTGGCACCCGGAGCACCAAAAGTTTCGTATCGTTATTAAACGACTCGAAGACAATTGGTTTAAACCACGTGTCGAATTGTTGCTGCGAAACGCTTTGCGCAATGAGCGCAAGAGCCGATTCCCAATGCTTATCGGGAGTTACGTCCATTATATCTATACTGTTGTTGGTTTGTTAGCACATGCGTGCCATGGTCTCTGAAATCTTTTGCAAATATCGTAAAAAAAATTGGTATCGGCAAATTACAGAATGATTTTGAAATATATAAATCGCTGAAAGTTTGTACATTGCTTGACAAATGCCACTAGCACAGAGTTTACGAATAATAATAGAGAGGAATAGGAGAATAAAACGCGCCATTCTGAGCCTCTGCTAAAGCACTAAAGCCAAGCACAACGAATGTCTAGTAGCTAGCCTTTGGGTTGAAGTTTCCGTAAATAGCGAGTTCATGATTAGTGGTTGCAGGGCTGTGTGCCATTTTTCTCTCCTTGCAAGCGCGTTGTACCCTACTCAGCGATAAACTTCTTACGCAAAACCGCCACCTTTCTGCCTGCACAGAGAGGTGGCGGTGATGTATGTAGATGCCCAACAGCCTTTGTTTGAACAGTGAATGGCATGCACGAGGGCTGTGTGCCCCATTTATTATTGCTGCTATGCCCTAGTTAAGACGAGGGCATGCTGTGCAAATAGATAGTAACAAGCGCTTAAGCAATAGCACTTGCTACTAGATAAGCGAAGGGAAACAGCTAGCTAAAATAGCCCCCTTATTTGTCTTTGCGCCCGAAGAGTGAGAAATGCACGTAGCGTTTGGGGTGTTGGCGAACATTAACCAGCAGCGAGTCGACATTCATCAGCGTGGCATTAAGGTTGTTATACAAACCTGGGTCGCGTATAAGCAATCCCAAAGAGCCCTCGTTGCTATTAAGTTTCTGTGTCACTTCTTCCACGTTCGCCAAAGTGCGGTTCACCTGTTGCATCGTTCCGTTCAGGTCGATGGCAGCCAAATTGCCCGTCAGGGTACTGGTATTGTCAAGCACCTTGTTGGCCTTGCCCATCAGAGCAGGCACATTGCGGTTAAGGTTAGCCATCAGTCCGTTGAGCTGTTGCGACGAAGTACGGAGGTTAGCCGTAATACCTTGCAGATTATCAAGCGACTGGTTGATAGCAGGATTGGCCAAAATAGCATTCACATTAGCCAGGATTGAATCGAGTTTGGGCAGCAATCGTTCTACAGCAGGAATCATTTCGCCCACTTGAGCCAAAGCACCTTTGTTAACACGTCCCTGAATTACGTCGCCATAATTCAGAAATTCGCCACTGTTGGGAGCGAGAATAAGGTTGAGTTTCACGTTTCCCATAAAGTCGCTTTCAATCTCGGCAGTACTTCCTTTGGGCACACGCATGGCGTCGTCTAAGCTAATTGTCACCTCAATATCGCCCTTTTGGTCGTAATTATAGTTGATACCAGTAACCACTCCCACAGCATAACCGTTGGCATAAATGGGCGTAGCATTAGACAAACCCGAAATATCCTTAAACGCCACCTTATATCCAGCATCGCCAGCAAACATAGGTAGTCCCTTTAGGAAATTCATTCCGAAGAATAAAATCACAACTCCGGCAATGGCCACTAGGGCTATCTTTACCTCTTTCGTAAAAAATTTCATAGTCAATTATTTATTGTCTTTGTGTCTATTAACCGAAAATTCTCGTATAGCTTTGTTCACATTCATGCGTTCTCCGTCTTTAAATGCGATAACAAAAGCATCTGGGAACTTGTCGGAAATCTCTTTTCTTAATCGGTTTATTTCATTATAATCGGCCGATGCGCCGTAAGTGTACTTTATGAGGTCGTTCTCATAGAAGTGTCCAACGTTTTTTAGTCCTTTAAAACGAGGGCTATTACGTTTCAAGCGCTCTGGTGTGGCCATGATTTGAACTTTAAATATGGGTACGATGGCGGTTTCGCCAAACGTGATAATCTTTTCATTGTCATCGCCCGAAGTAACATTTGGCAGTGAAGACTCTTCTGGTTGTCGCTGCTCCACAGGCCTAACCGTCGTTTGCGCCTCGGTGTTTTGGTTTGTGGTTTGTGTCCTTGACGTGGCCACAGTTGTGTTTGTTTGTTCGTTTCTAGGTGTTTCGGTCACCGGGTTTTCGTTTCGTCGTGGCGTAGCTATGGTTGTCTTCGCGGGCGAAGCGGGTTCGTCTGTCTTATAATCATCGGGCACAACAGGAGGAGTTACAGTTCCTGGCACGGCCGAAGGCTTGTAAGGCACCACGATGTTGTTATGATACTTGTTTTTATAGTTCACAAATGCTCGATAAATTCCTGTTGCGATGTTCTCCACCTTGGCCTTATCGTTAAGCAATCGTTCTTCATCAGAGGTGGTAATAAATCCCAATTCGATGAGACAACCAGGCATCGACGTTTCTCTCAGCACTAGAAATCCCGCTTGATGCACCCCTTTATCGAGTCTACTTGCCGAAGCGCATGTTTCTCGTTGCACCATTTTAGCCAGGTCAACGCTGTTAGCCATGTTGCGATCTTGCATAAATTCGAACATGATATAGCTTTCCGACGAGTTGGGATTAAATCCCTGATAGCTTTGTTTATAGTCTTTTTCAATCAAGATTACCGCGTTTTCGCGTTTTGCCACGTCAAGGTTATCGCCGGCCCTGTGCATACCTAGGGTATAAGTCTCCATGCCGTAGGCTTGTTTTCCTCCAGGCAAAGCATTTGTATGTACCGAGATAAAGAGGTCGGCCTTATTTTTATTGGCTATTTCGGCCCGTTCTTTCAGTCCGATAAACACATCGGTTGTGCGCGTATAAATCACCTTCACATCATGACAATTGCGCTGAACCTGTCGTCCAAAGGCCATTGCCACGCTCAAATTAATATCTTTTTCTTTGGAGAAAGCGCCCAAAGCGCCTGCATCTTTGCCTCCATGTCCAGGGTCGATTACCAGCACAAACTTTTTGCTTGCAGCACTAGCGGCAAACGATAAGATAAGCAAAAGCATGCAAAGGGCGGTAATCTTTTTGTTCATACACGCAAAAATTGAAGAGCCAGTACGTTGTTTGGGTATCACATAAGGAGTGTGTTCTAAAAATTCCTCTCTACATTTCAAGTTTGCATGTATATCTCGCTTTCCACTGTTTTTTGGGTTTTTATCTAGCTTGTTTGGTGCTTCGCTCTTGCTTTATAGCGTAGTTTGCTCTTTCTGCCATTACAGATAAGTGCTCAGACAAATTCCTCAAAAAGGCGTAAAGGTAATCCTCAGAACCAGCCTTTGTTGCATCCCGAACCATTGGGTTTTGGCTTTATTACTTGCAAAAATACTAAAAAAGGCTGTATTCCGCGCCTTATCGGCTGGTTTTATCATTATTTAATTGAATTTCTACGGCTGCTTCGCCTCCACAAGTGCCCATTGGCGGGTTTTGCTTAGCTACTTCTAGTCGTAACGATTGTATCAAAGGGAAGTTTTCAAACAGCTTTTGGGCAATGCGATAAGCCACATTTTCGAGTAGTTGCGATGGTGTTTTCATTTCGTTTTCTACCACGGCGTACACCTCGGCATAGTTTAATGTGTGGGCCAAGTCATCGTTTTCCATGGCTTGTTCGATGGGATATTCGGCACTTAGGTTTACCACATAATGGTTTCCCACTGTGCGTTCTTGGGGCATTACGCCATGAAAGGCGTGGAACTTGAGGTTTCTAAGATGAATGTAATGGGGCATAATGTATAGTTTAAAGGGGAAAGGGGGAAAGGGGAAAAGGAGAAAAAGGGAAAAACATTGGCTTAACTCCTTAATACGTTACCACTCACTACAAGGCATTAGGTTTAACCACTTAACTCCTTACCATCCTACAGCTTAACACGAAACAAATACACACGCTCCACCCCGTAGCCATAAGACAACGGAGTGGAGCAAGAAATGCATAATTTAACCGCAACGCGAAGCGCCACAGCTTTTGCAAATAAGGCAACCTTCCTGATAAACAAGGGTTTCTTGTCCGCAAGAGGGACATTTAACTCCTGTTGCTTCGGTGCCATCGGTGATGTATTTCTTCAACGCTCGCTCAACACCAATCTTCCATGTATTGATGCTTTCGCTCTTCAGTTGCAGCGAGCCCACCAGTTTTATCACGTGGTCGATGGGCATGCGATAGCGCAAAACACCAGATATAAGCTTGGCATAGTTCCAATATTCGGGGTTAAACTTCTCGCTCAAGCCCTCAACGGTGGTTTTATATCCGCGCTTATTTTCAAATTGGAAGTCGTAACGACTACGTCCATCAGGGCCTACATTCTTGATAATTTTACCCTTTGTAACCGACTTAGGCAGGGCAATGCCCTCGTCATCGTCTTGCAAACCTGTGAATATCTCGTAGGGATAGCCATTGAGCAAGCCCACAAAGGCCACCCATTTCTCTTTATTGTTTTGGAAACGAACCACATCGCAAGCCAATTCTCTGGGCCTAACCTCGGTTACTTCAGGTTGTTTGCAAGGCACAATGGGCTGTTCTTCTTGCTTATCCTCTTTCTTCTTGTCTTTCTTCGATACAGAAATCATCACGCCCGAACGGCTTCCGTCGCGATAAATCGTACAGCCTTTGCAGCCCGAACGCCACGCCTCTACATACAAGCGGTTAACCAAAGCCTCATCAACATCGTTGGGCAAGTTCACTGTTACGCTGATAGAGTGGTCCACCCACTTTTGTATTGCGCCCTGCATCTTCACCTTCATCAGCCAATCCACATCGTTTGCAGTGGCCTTGTAATAAGGCGATTGTTCCACGATGGCGTCAATCTCTTCCTGTGTATAACGCTTATCGGTGTCAAAGCCGTTGGCCTTCATCCAGTCCATAAACTTCTTATGGTACACAATATACTCTTCAAAGCTGTCGCCCACCTCGTCAACAAAGTCTACATGCACGTCTGTATCATTGGGATTTACCTTTCTACGGCGTTTATATACCGGCATAAACACGGGTTCGATGCCACTCGTTGTCTGCGTCATCAAGCTGGTTGTCCCTGTGGGAGCAATCGTTAAGCAGGCAATGTTGCGTCTTCCGTGGGCCACCATATTGTTATACAGCTGCTCGTCGGCCTCTTTCAATCGAAGGATAAAAGGATTAGTGGCCTCGCGCTTAGCATCGAACACTTCGAAAGCGCCGCGTTCTATTGCCATTTCCACCGAAGAGCGATAGGCCGACAGCGCCAAGCACTTATGTACGCTAACACTGAGGTCGGTTGCTTCTTGCGTTCCATAGCGCAAACCCAATGCCGCAATCATGTCTCCCTCGGCAGTAATGCCCACGCCAGTGCGTCTTCCAAGACTGCTCATGTGCTTAATCTTCTCCCAAAGATGATATTCGGCTCCCTTCACCTCATTGCTTTGTGGGTCGTCCTTAATCTTTTCCATGATAAGGTCGATTTTTTCGAGTTCCAAATCCACGATATCATCCATCATACGTTGGGCGATAGCCACGTGTTTGGCAAACTTCTCAAAATCGAAATAAGCCTCTTTGGTGAAAGGATTAACCACATAGCTAAACAAATTGACGCAAAGCAGGCGACAACTGTCGTAAGGACAGAGTGGAATTTCACCACAGGGATTGGTGCTAACCGTGCGGAAACCTAGATCGGCATAGCAATCGGGGATGCTTTCACGCAGAATGGTGTCCCAGAAAAGCACACCAGGCTCTGCACTTTGCCAGGCATTGTGCACAATTTTCTCCCAAAGCACCTTAGCCGATATTTCTTTTTCCACCTCGGGTTTATCGCTATCAATGGGGAATTGCTGAACGTAGGGTTTATTCTCAACAGCAGCTTGCATAAAATTATCGTCTATTTTCACCGACACGTTCGCGCCCGTCACCTTGCCTTCAGTCATTTTAGCATCGATAAAGGCCTCGCTGTCGGGATGTTTAATGCTCACCGAAAGCATCAGCGCACCGCGTCGCCCGTCTTGCGCCACTTCGCGCGTTGAGTTGCTGTAACGCTCCATAAAGGGCACTAGTCCTGTAGATGTTAACGCCGAATTGTTTACGGGCGAACCTTTGGGCCGAATATGCGAGAGGTCGTGGCCCACTCCGCCACGGCGTTTCATCAGCTGCACCTGCTCTTCGTCGATGCGCATGATAGCCCCATACGAGTCGGCGTCGCCTTCAAGTCCCACCACAAAGCAGTTGCTTAGTGATGCCACCTGGTAGCTATTACCGATACCAGTCATCGGACTGCCAGCTGGCACGATATAACGAAAATGATCGAGCAACTCAAAAACATCTTGAGCCGACAGCGCATTGGGGTATTTACCCTCTATACGTGCAATTTCATTCGCTATTCGCCAGTGCATATCTTCGGGCGATTTTTCATAAATCCTGCCGAAGCTATCCTTCATGGCATACTTGTTTACCCAGACTCTCGCGGCCAATTCATCGCCAGCAAAATAATCCAAAGCGGCCATAAAAGCCTCTTCGTATGAATAAGTGTTTGTTTGTACCATTACTAAACCTCTATTTTCTTTTGCAAAGCTACTAACTATTTTTGATATTATCAAGTGTGGTTATAGCAATTTTCAGAAAAGAAAATCTGGTTTTCTCAAACATTCTCTATTTGTGGAGATTACGAACTACAATTAATTGCTCATAAACAAAGATTAACTTTCGCGCACATATCTTTATAATACATTCCGAAGTATAAATTTGCGCCCACAACAACTAACATAACAAACTAACAACCAACGCCCTATAGCAATACAACACTTTCAAAATAAGTATCTTAACAAAACCTCCATGTAAAGAAGAGCGACAAGAAACAGCCCAACAACAGCATTCTAACAGCTACACAACGATAGGCAAACACAACGCAATTGTTTGCTAAAATAGAAAACTTTCATTTATTTTCCACCTCCTTTGTTTTCCTTTTTACATCATTCGTAAGCAGTAAAAAACTTTCTACTGCGACATTTTGCACAATGCACACCACAATTAAAACGTTCAACAAGTACGTCTTGGCTTGCTGCAGAATGAGATTTAGAAGAATTGCTCAAGAACAAACTTCTCGAAACCAGCGCTAACAACTTAACTGAAACGGTAAACACTAACCCTTAGCCACCTACCATAGGGTAAATTCCTCACCACGCACATAAAACCTATCTACTTTTCATTCCTATCAAACAAACAAATCGTCGTACGCACGCACGGGCATTTTCGCAAATAAGCGTTAAAAACGTTGCACAATCAGAGATTTTTTCGTTACTTTGCAAGAAATTCGGTGTAATAGTGTCACTTAAAAATGAGAAAGAAACACAATAAACCCCGCAGCCGCTACGGGTTGCAGGTAATAACGCTATGCATAAGCACTGCACTGGTGCTTATTTTGCTGGGCATAATAGTGCTCTCGGTATTCAGCACACGTAACCTTACCAACTACGTTAAAGAGAATCTCGTAGTGACCATGATGCTCGACCAAGACCTAACTAACCCTGAAGCCCAACGACTTTGTACGCGTCTACAAGCGCGACCCTATATCAAGAGTCTGTCTTTCATTAGCAAAGAACAGGCCCTTAAGGAACAAACGGCTGCCATGGGCACCGACCCAAGCGAATTTATGGGCGGTGATAACCCACTTCTAGCATCCATTGAGCTAACCCTCAAAGGCGACTACGCCAATAACGACTCACTAAACTGGATTTCGAAAGAACTGAAAGCCTACCCCAAAGTGGCCGACATCACCTACCAACACGAACTGGTGGAAGATGTTAACACCACTCTTAGTAAAGTGTCGTTGGTGCTCTTGGTGCTGGCTGCATTGCTCACATTCGTTTCGTTCTCGTTGATTAACAACACCGTGCGACTAGGTATTTATGCCGGACGCTTCTCTATTCACACCATGAAACTTGTGGGTGCGTCGTGGGGCTTTATACGCAGACCCTTTATTAAACAAGCTGTGAGCGTGGGTATCATTGCCGCACTGCTAGCCATTATTGTGCTGGCATGCCTCGTTTACGGTCTTTATCGCTACCAAGAAAACGTGTTTAGCATCATTACATGGGAAGTATTGGCCATCACTGGATGTGCAGTGCTGCTCTTCGGAATATGTATCACGGCCATCTGCGCTTACGTTTCGGTAAACAGTTTCTTGCGAATGAAGGCCGGAGAACTCTATAAGATTTAACCCTTTATCAAGCATAGACACAATACTCCTTATATAACAAGGTGTGCAAGCGCTATATAATAAGGTGTAATTCATCATCGCAACATCAATGTTAAAGCCCCATCGCACCACACTAAACAATTGCGACAGGGCCAATAAACAAAAACGAACACATAAGAAATGGACAAAAAGAACTTCGCTTTCGACAAGATAAACTTCATCTTGTTGGCCGTGGGTATGGCAGTGGTGCTGCTGGGCCTAATACTTATGAGCGGACCTGGCTCTACCGACACCGCTTTCAACCCCGACATCTTCAGTGCTACACGCATTAAAGTGGCTCCGGCAGTATGCTTCATCGGTTTTATATCCATCATATATGCCGTAATTCGCAAACCCAAAGACCCTCAAGAAAAAGAAGAAGCATAACACAATATGACTATCATTCAAACCATTATCGTAGCTATCGTGGAGGGACTCACCGAGTTTCTCCCCGTATCGTCTACGGGCCACATGATTATTACACAAGCTTTGTTGGGAATAGAGAGCGACGAATTTGTAAAAGCCTTCGACGTTATCATTCAGTTTGGCGCCATCCTAGCGGTGGTGGTGCTGTATTGGAAACGCTTTTTTAGGCTCGACCACTCCACTCCACCCGAAGGACTAACACCCGTTCAACGCATATTGCGCAAGTGGGACTTCTACTATAAACTGCTCATCGCCTTTATTCCGGCAATAGTTATCGGCGGACTTTGCAACAAGTACATCGATATCTTGCTGGGAAACGTAAGAGTGGTTGCTTCGATGCTGATTGTGGGAGGCGTTGTAATGCTGTTCTGCGATAGGCTTTTCGGCAATGGCTCGCCCGAAACAAAACTCACCACTCGTCGCGCTTTCACCATCGGTTTGTTTCAATGCATGGCCATGATACCCGGTGTATCACGCTCAATGGCTACTATCGTGGGCGGTATGGCACAAAAACTCACGCGAAAAGACGCTGCCGAGTTCTCGTTTTTCCTCGCCGTGCCAACCATGTTTGCTGCAACATGCCTCGATTTGCTGAAACTTTTCTTGCATATGCATAAGATAGGCGACTACTCTATGCTTGCCAGTCACGCCGGAACATTGCTTCTTGGTAGCGTAGTGGCCTTCATTGTGGCACTCTTTGCCATCAAAGCCTTTATCGCCTACCTCACTAAATACGGTTTCTGGGCCTTTGGTGTGTACCGCATCATCCTTGGCGCTGCCATTCTTGCATGGCTGTCGGCAGGTCATTCTTTAGCCATGGTAGACTGATGAACATTCAACAAGGCGAGATTATTTGCATCGACAAACCCTACGAGATAACTTCTTTTGGGGCATTAGCGCGCGTTAGATACTTGCTGTCACGACGATTAGGCGTTAAACGCGTAAAAATTGGACACGCAGGAACACTCGACCCGCTGGCCACTGGCGTCCTAGTGCTGTGCACAGGTAAAGCAACTAAGCGCATTGCCGAACTGCAAACCCACACTAAAGAGTACGTGGCTACCTTGCAATTGGGCGCTACTACGCCTAGCTACGATATGGAACACCCCGTTAACGAGACTTTTGAAACGGCACATATCACTAGCGAAGCCATTCACCAAGCCCTGCAACAATTTGTGGGCGAGATACAACAAGTGCCTCCAACTTACAGTGCAGTGAAGGTTAACGGCGACAGAGCCTACGACTTAAGACGAAAAGGGAAAGAAGTGGAACTGGCTCCTAAAACGCTAAGAATTGACGAAATAGAGGTGCAACACTTCGACCCAAGCCAAATGCTACTCACCATTCGCGTGGTTTGCGGCAAAGGAACATACATCAGAGCTTTGGCTCGCGACTTGGGAAGGGCACTTAATAGTGGGGCTTATCTCACAGCTTTGCGCCGAACAAGGGTGGGCGACGTGCACGTTGAGAACTGCTTACAACTAGACACCTTTAAAGAGTGGCTCGACAAACAAGAGTTTGAAGAACCACAAACGCAACAACAAAAACAACAGGAAGCGTAGAAATGAGGGTGAATGTTTCCAAAACGTAAGCATACAATGGGCTTAAAACCAAACATCATTCTCTGAAAAAGAAAGCTTCACCCTTTCTAAACACATCCCCTAAAGCAACTTAAACAAAGGCATCACAAGCCTTTTACCTCTGAATAGGGGATTGATGCGAGACTTATTCTGCCTCTCTCCATTCCCCAACTACCACAAATAAAAATCCTCCACAATACAATTCATCAACATGAAGCTATCGCAATTCAACTTCAAGCTGCCACAAGAGCTCATCGCCTTGTACCCCAACAGCGTTTATCACGAGATACATAACGAGAAGGGAGAAAAAGAAATGTCGCGCCTAACGCGTCGCGACGAGTGTCGCCTAATGATTCTTCACAAGAAATCGGGCACCATCGACCTCTATCGTAAAGACAAAAAAGGTAAGCCTGTTAAAGGAGATTACCTACAGTTTCGCGATGTGATAGACTATTTTGACGAAGGCGACACCTTTATATTCAACGACACAAAGGTGTTCCCCGCACGCCTTTACGGTATGAAAGAAAAGACCGACGCCAAGATTGAAGTGTTTTTGCTGCGCGAACTCAATCAAGAGATGCGCCTCTGGGATGTTCTGGTAGAACCGGCACGCAAAATTCGTATCGGCAACAAACTGTTTTTCGACGACAGTGGCACTATGGTGGCCGAGGTTATAGACAATACCACGAGCCGCGGTCGCACCCTACGTTTCCTTTACGACTGCGATCACGACGAATTTAAACGCTCGCTCTTCGCCTTAGGCGAGTCGCCACTGCCGCGTTACATCATCGACGCACGCGAAGATCACCACGGAACGGAAGACGATATGGAGGACTTCCAAACCATTTACGCCCAAAACGAAGGTGCCGTAACGGCTCCTGCCACAGGTTTGCACTTTAGTCGCGAACTACTTAAGCGCATGGAGATACGCGGAATCAACTCGGCATTCATCACTTTGCACTGCGGACTGGGTAATTTCCACGACATCGAAGTAGAAGACCTCACCAAACACAAGGTTGATTCTGAATCAATGCATATCGGTGCAGAGGCTTGCGCCATTGTAAACAAGGCAAAAGCAGAGGGCAGACGCGTTTGCGCCGTCGGCACAAGCGTGATAAAAGCCACCGAAACTGCTGTTGGAACAGATGGCATGTTGAAAGAATACACTGGCTGGACCAACCGTTTTATCTTCCCTCCATACGACTTTGGATTGGCAGATACAATGCTGGCCAACTTCTATCATCCCCTTTCCACCCTCTTGATGTCTACTGCTGCCTTCGGCGGTTACGACCTTGTGATGGAAGCTTACCGACTGGCAGTGGAAAACGAATACAAATTTGGCTGCTTCGGCGACGCATTGCTCATCTTAAACGACTAACAAAGACGTGCCGAAACATAAGGTTTACTTAAGTCTTGGGGCTAACCTGGGTAACCGTGAAGCCAATATCAAGACTGCTATTAAATATATTTCAGAGCTGATTGGCACCGTTGTGCGCCAGTCGGCTCTGCTCGAAACTGCCCCTTGGGGCTTCGAATCTAACAACTGTTTCATCAATGCTGCGGTGTGTTGTGAAACATTGCTCTCGCCTAGAGAGGTACTCGAGACTACGCAACACATTGAACGCACGTTGGGACGAACACAAAAAAGCACCAACGGACGGTATCACGACCGACTAATAGACATCGACATCTTGCTTTACGACGACCTGCAAATAAACGAACCCGACTTGATTATCCCGCATCCACACATGCACGAACGACAATTTGTGATGCAACCCCTAAGCGAGATAATCAACTAAGTTTGCCTCACCGCACTTTTCTCCCTACATTCTCACCCTTTTCTCACAACAACACATGAACGTTCATCGCTTACTCTTGCCTTTGGCCTTCTCGGCCTTGTCGCTTTGCGCCTTTGCCAAAGCCAAACAACAAGCCAACCTCACCCTCTTTGTTGGCACATACACACAAAACAGTTCGTCGAAAGGCATCTATGTGTACAACTTCAACCAAGAAACTGGCGCCTTCAAACTGCGCTCTACAGCCCAAGCTGGCAACCCTTCGTTCGTGGCCGTGTCGCCAAATGGCAAACGTCTTTATGCCGTAAGCGAATTTAACGATGGCAAACAAGGGGCTTACAGTTTTGATTATGATGCTAAAACTGGTAAATTAACAAATCCTATTTTTGCCTCTACAAAGGCTGGCGACCAACAAAACGACCCCAAAAACCTACCAGGCAGCGACCCTTGCAACCTCTTTACCGATGGCCAATGCTTAATAACGGCCAACTATTCGGGCGGAGACATCAGTGTATTTAAGCTCGACAAACAAGGTAGATTGCAACAAACGGCACAACAAACGCGCTTCCAAGGGCGCGATGCAGAGAGCGTTTCGCACATACATTGCGGCATACGCACACCCGATGGCAAACACTTTTTGGTCACCGACCTAGGCAACGACCGCATTTATCGCTTCGACTTAAACCCTCAAGCCACAGCGGTGTTAACGCAACACACCGTGGTTTACGAGGCGAAACGAGGCGAAGGACCACGCCACATCACCTTTGGTAAAGACGGAAAGCATCTCTATCTCATCAACGAACTGGGCGGAACCTGTGTGGTTTTGCGCTATAACAACGGAAAACTAATAGAAGAACAACAGCTAATGGCCGATGAAGGCGGCGGAAAAGGTAGCGCCGACATTCACGTTAGTCCCGATGGAAAGTTCCTTTACACCTCGCATCGACTGAAAAAAGATGGTATTGCCATCTTCTCTATCAACCCTTCTACGGGTCTTCTCACAAAGGTGGGCTACCAAGAAACGGGCATCCATCCGCGCAACTTTGCCATAACACCCAACGGAAAATATCTTCTAGTGGCTTGCAGAGACGATAACACCATCCAGATTTTTAAACGCAATGCCCGTACCGGACTGCTTACCGACACGAGAAAGTGCATCAACATGGGCAAGCCTGTGTGCCTTATATTGCGCAAATACTAGTGATCTATACTATCTTTGCCCATGTTTACCTAAGCTCAACGCACACTAGCAAACCTCTTTGCTACCCCATCTTAAACAACAACACAAGCCATCTACGCCGATGCAACTGCAAACTCAAGTAGCCATACCACGCCCCCTGTTCGCCATCGAGCCATTCCAAAAGGTGCTGCTCGTGGGTTCTTGCTTTGCTCAAAACATGGGCAAACGATTTTCTGAGGCTCAATTTCAAACCACAGTTAATCCCTTTGGCGTGATGTACAACCCTGGAAGCATTCTGCACACGGTGCAACGTTGCACCGATTGTCCTGCTGTGGCCATCTTTACGCTGGGCACTAACCGCGTGTATTGCTGGAAAGAGACGGGCGAAATAGCCGACAACTGCAAAAAATTGCCCCAAAAGCTCTTTGATGAAAAAGAACTAACCATTGACCAATGTGTATCCTTTCTTAATCAAGCCATAGAGATTTTAAAAACCCGCAACCCGCAAGTACAAGTTGTTATCACGGTTAGTCCTATACGTTATGCCAAATATGGCTTCGTAGGCAGTCAGCTTTCTAAGGCCACGTTGATATTAGCCACGCATCGCTTGCTTAGTCTTCATCCCGATTGCACAAGCTATTTCCCAGCTTACGAAATCATGAACGACGAGCTACGCGATTACCGTTTCTACGCGCCCGATATGCTTCATCCCACCGAACAGGCCGTGGAATACATCTGGGAACAATTTTCTAATGCCTATTTCTCCCCCCTAACCCACGCATTTTTAAAAGAATGGCAACCCCTTCTGGCTGCACTCAAGCACAAACCATTCGATGCAGAGAGTGCTGAATACAAAGCATTTATTGCCAAAACACTGCAAGACATAAGGGTTTTGGGCGAAAAATACGGCCACAAATTAGACCTCTCGCCCTATGGCGATATGGGTAAACACCACAACCACGACTTATTATAGCCACTGTACACTTACCAGTTGAGCAAAAGCAACCAGCTAAGCTCAGCACACTGCCCATTACGCGCAATGGCGCAACAAGAAAAAAAAAGACCAACGAAGCAGCAGTTAGCCAGCTCGTTGGTCTTTTTTCTTCATTTATTATTTGGCTTTTTTGTACTTGCTATATTTACCATCAGCCTCCGAGTAATAAAATTCAAACTCGTCGGCATTAAGTTTTTTAATTCTATATGATTCCACATCAACCATCAAATAAAGCTTTCCATCCGCTTCGTATACGGTCCACCTATAGCTACTACGTTTAACATTAAACCACTGTTTCAACATACGGCCCGCAATATCAAACGAAATGCTTTCGCCTGGCATCTGCTGGCCAATCTCTTTCCCTTCGCTATTATAGTTTCCAACAAGATTCCAACGCCCTATGAGCAAGTTACTAACTTCTTCTTTTGCTGGTAACACCTCGTCGGCATTGTCGTTGCTACTGCACGAGGTAAACATTATCAAACTCACAGACATGGCAGCAAAAGCCACAAACATCAAATAAAAAAGTCTCTTCTTCATAAAATTATAATTGTTTTAGAAAATACTTATCAAGCACTTGCCACTAGTTGCCCCCAAAAGTGACAAACACACAAGTAACAAGCCAACAACATCATTCTCTTACATAAACCCTTGTTGTCTCAACACCTTTAAAAGCCCTTCCGAAATAGCCTCGTTAACGGCTTTGGTGTAGCGCACATCCGTGTAAACTTGCGCCAAAGTCTCCTTCTTATTCTCGGCCACAAACGCCTTATTCACGGCCAATTCTTCTTTCGCAGCATAACAATCGTCAATCTGCACAGGGGTATAGTCGCGATAAACCTCATCATGCACAATGGCCGATAGCGGAAGTCTATCGCTCATCACCGGCTCTTCGTTGGGCCATCCCAGTGTAAGTGTAGCCACAGGCAACACCAATGGCGGCAACTCCAGCACATCAATTATCTGCTGAGGGTTGTAAATGGTAGTACCAAGATAACAATAACCCAGTCCCTCTTCTTCGGCCAAACAACAAAAAGTCTGTGTAAAAAGCAGCGCATCGGTGGCCGCATTCATAAACGAAAGGAAATTATCATAGCCCGGATTGGCCTTTCGCAGCTTAGCCCACAACGTGGTACGCCTGAAATCGGCACAGATGGTAAGCACCACAGGCGCCTGTGTGGTCATTGGCTGATTAAAATGTGCAGGTGCAAGGCGTTGTTTTTGTTTATCGTCGCGCGTCACCACCACGCTATAAAGCTGTAAGTTTCCCATGGTTTGGGTACGCATGGCTTGTTCCAACAAACCATTCAAAAGCTCTTCACTCACGTCTTTGTCCTTATATCGGCGTATGGTTGTGCGGTGTTGCAATGATTTTATCATGATGCTATTTATATTTTGCTAGCACAAAGTTAACCATAACCTCGAATAAAGTCCCCGATACACATTATAAAAAACCTTATCGCCACTCACATTAGCTGCAAAACGCGCCGTTTTTCACCTTTCATACACATTGCAAGCGCATATAACACTAATGTTTACAACTTGTAAAGACTTATCGTAAATTCACACAAAAGGAATTAAAAATTTGTCATAAATATTGATTTTACGTCAAACACCAAACAACAGAATATACTAAAAATAACCCAAAGAAGTGAAAAATTAAAGCCTCAATAAACAAAAAAGTGCTAAAACACAGAAAAATCAAACTAAAAAAGTAACAAGTTAGAAGATTAATGTGTATCTTTGCAAAACAAATGAAGCTAACATGTAATACAACATTTAGTTTTCATTTAATATTACTCTACTATCTATGCAATGAAGATGACGGTCTCTTCATCTACCATCAACTAACAGGGATCTGCTAGAGACCAGAGATCCCAAGGGAGGTTTAACCATGAAACTTAAAAGAAAGAGCTACAGTCAGGAAGACTACGAACTCGACAACGTTTACAACGAAGAAGAACTCAACGGCCAAACAGTAGATTCTTCTATCTGGTACACGTAATCTACACGTGGGAATTTTTCAAAACTATGGGGCCACACCAGCAACAATAAAACATAACAAACAATGGTAGCGCTTCACTAAGCAAAAAGAAAGAAGTCTAAAGCGAACATCTAACCATGTCTCTTTAGACTTTTTGCTTGTCTGCTCCTTACCTCGCATCGCGTATAAGCACGCAGCGCGATGGACATTATTGGGCAACAATCGCAGATTATCAACACAAAAGCATATTATCTAAAATGAGAAAGAAATTAGAGAAAACCATTTTTGCCTCTTTTGCAATAGTTGCTATTCTGGCCTTTGCCGCATGCTCCTGCTGCAAAAGCACAACAAACTCAACACAAGTTAGCTTTCACGAGGCACGCAACTATTTTCTGAATACGGGAAAAGAACTGAATGTGGGCGAAAAAATTACCCACGAAAAAGATTTCAACCTATATTTTGGCATCGCAGCATTCATGGGAAAAGACGGAGAAGCCACTCCTATTAACTTCTCTAAAAGTTTTGTGTTGCCCATTGTGTTGCCCGAAACCTACAACGACACAAAAATCACCAACGTGTCTCTTACTGGCAACAACTCCACACTCCACCTTAACTACAAGGTTGAGGTTGGCGCTAAGCGCAGTTTCACCATTCGCCCCATCATGTTGCTAGTGGTAAACAAGGCGTATAAGGATGCGAAAGTGGTGGTAAACCAGCAATAAGCTTCGCTACAAGTTATATTGGGATTGGTTAAATACCCCACTTGGGGCTAACCAATCCCATTTTTCTTTTCCCCTAATTGCCACATCTCGCCCTTTCACCTCTCGCCAATGCCGCCCCTAACGCACACCCCCTCCTCTACTTAACAAAACAAGAATACGATAAAGCGCGAAGAAAACGTAGGCGTCTACTCTAAAACTATTGCGCTCAAGGCTGAAAAAAAGGTCATAAATTTAGGGCTTAACAACTTTGTGACTTCAATTTTCAAAACCCAGCTGTTTGCCAACCGCTCAAAATGACGTACAAATATTTTACAAACAGACATTTGTTCGCCGATCATTATAGAAAAAAATAAGGCGTAAAACAATGCTTTTGGGCACTATTTTCAACCTTTCAAATTTATTTTTTACACCTATTTGAGGCGCGCCACATGCGTTTTGCACCATTTAGCCTTTCTATTTGGCAGTTGACGCACAATTTTTCGCAACTCCAAAACCAACTTTTAGCAACTAAAATCACACCTTTCTAACACATTTTAGCCTTAAAAAGCAGAATATATTTATCAAATTAAAGGCTTCAACCCCCTATCCTCCTCGTATAATAATACAAATAGATGCGTGTTTTAATGCATTTCGCCTTGCATTTTGCTGCATTTAACCCTGCGTTTTGCTGCAGTTTACCTCGCGTTTTGGTACATTTAGCCTTGCGTTTTGCTACAAAACGCAAGGCTAAATGCAGCAAATAACACCGATTTTAGCTAGAAATGGCACGTTACGCCCTAAAAACCGCAATTTCATGCAATACCAGACAGCATTATAACCCTAAGCAAGTTGCCCCTTTTTGCATCACCCCAAACTCTCGCGAGAATTGAATATTTGGCGTCGAGTGAATGTTTGCTGACTGGCGAGGGCAGTATTTGCGCGAATATCCTCTCTTTTATTTTTACAAAACAGCAAATTAACAAGAACTATTCTTACGCCTTAACAAGATAAAGCCACACACAAAACATCCCTCGTCACCACATCACACATAGAAAAACCCGCTAGTTCCACTAGCCATTAAAGCGGCTTGGCCGTGCAAGCATCTATCTCGCGAGCGATAAACAGCAACTCGTCATCGGAAAGCGAAAAACTCATGGCAGCAGCATTACTAATGGCCTGTTCGGCATTTCGCGCCCCTGCTAGCACCACACTAATACCCTTTTGCAGCGTTGTCCATCTCAAAACAAGCTGCGCCAAGGTTGCTTGCTTCTCTGCAGCAAGGGGTTTAAGATGGTTAAGCATCGTTTCAACGCGTGCTAAATTAAATCGCGAAAAATATTCGTTGCGATGGTCGTCGGCCTTTAATTGCCCACCTTCAAAGTATTTCCCAGTAAGCAATCCGCGCGCCATAGGACTATAGGCTATTATGCCCAGGTTATGTTCCAGAGCGTAAGGCACAAGTTGTTCCTCAATTCGGCGGTTCAGCATGCTGTAAGGCACTTGGTTACTGGCTAGCTGTATGCTTTTGGCAGCCTCTTCCAGTTGTTCAACGCTGTAATTGCATACCGCAGCCGCCCTTATTTTTCCTTGTTTCACCAGCAAATCCAGCGTTTCCATTGTTTCACTTATGGGCGTAGTGTTGTCTGGCCAATGCAGTTGCAGCAAGTCAATATAGTCGGTATCCAATCGTCTAAGGCTTTCTTCCACCTCTTTCAGTATATTCTCTCTAGCCGTATATTTGTAAACCTCAATCGTTTTACCATCTTTAATTGCATTGCCAGAGCGCTCGCCACGTCCAGCATTGCTGCCATCCCACACCAATCCAAACTTGGTTAGCAATTGCACACGCGAGCGATCGTGGCCCTTGATGGCCTTACCAATCATCTCTTCGCTCAGTCCAAACCCATAGAAAGGTGCGGTGTCAATACTTGTTATACCGTTGTCAATAGAGGCGCGAACAGCAGCTATCGAGTCGGCCTCGTCGGTTCCGCCCCACATTGTGCCACCAATGGCAAACGAGCCATAGGCAATAACCGACAATCGAAGGTCGGTTGCTCCCAGTTTTATATATTCCATGATTGTTTGTTGTTGATTACATGCAAAGTTAACGATTATTATGCGTATTACTAAACAAATTGCATTAAATAACACGCACTAGTCTACCGTGTAACCCGCTAAAGCGAAAGCACAAAAATAACGGCAAACTTCTTACCGCGAGAAGTTTGCCGTTACACCGTGCCACAAGTCTCTGCCCAGTAGCAATAGTGGCAGTTTATATTGGGGTTAAAGATTTAACTTAATGCTTCCGCCAGCCATCACCCACAGTCCCGGTTGCTTAACTCCTCCCAAATCGTAATAAGGGTGAGCCGTAAGGTTATCAGCCTGCACATAGAGCGAATAGTTGGGCGCCGTCCATTGCAGTTTCAAATCCACCTTCGTATAAGGATGATAGCCATTCATTCGCTGCTGCCAGCGCATCGCCCAATGAGCCGAAAGGCGCGAAACAATGCGATGGTCTACCGTGGCCGTGAACTTATGGCGCAGATATTCCAAAGCATAGAGCGACTTATATATAGGTTGTGTGGTGTGGTGTTGTTGGTGAATATAGGCATAACTCAACCTAACAGCTGTGAAAAGACTATTCGCCCACAACTCTTTGGGCATAAAAGCAAGGTCTACCGAAGCCCCCATATTATCTAGTTTACCAATATTAAGGGCATGATAACGCGTGGAGGCCGATGTTTCGAACACCCAGTCAATCATGTCGCGGCCATTGCTATAAAAGGCGTTGACCTGAGTTTGGAGAGCCGTTGTGCGATAACGCGCCCCCAGTTTATAAGTATTTACGCGTTCGGGATTAAGATTTTGGTCGCCCATCTGTGCGCGATTGCTGATATAGAGGTCGGTATAGGTGGGCAAGCGCAAGGCCTTGTTCCACGAAGCGAACACCTTCCATTGGGCATTTGGCCGCCATGCGAGGTCTACCCCAGGGTAAAAATGCAGTCCACTAGAAAGCCAAGTATTGTGATTAGCCAGCAAACCAGCCGAGAGTGTGAAATGTTGGAGCACCACATTATGTTCTAAAAACAAGCTCGTGTTGGTTCTTTCGCCCCGCCTTTCGTACATTCGGTCGCTGCCATGTATGGTTTTCCATTGATGGGCAGGCAATGTTTCGCCATAGGCCGTGCTATAAATAAGCTCCTTACGCAAGTCGACCCCCAGTGCAGTTTTACCCAAAGCCCAGTTCACCACCGTATTTAAAGCTCCGCCATACACATCGGTGCGATGATAGTTTTCGCCTTGCGCAGCCCCCGTCATGCCACGCTTCCATTGGTAATGGTCCCAATTGCGTTGCCAATAGATGGTGGGCGATAGGGTTAGCACGTTGTTGGGCAGGGGGCGGATGTTGCTACCCACCGAAGCCACAAACCGTCGCGTCTCCTCATATTGATTGTCGCTAGCAATGCCATAGAATGTGCCAGCGCCATAATCCTTAGCAACGAGTCCCGCTTGCCAAAACAAGTCTATTGCCTTAGTCTCGAAATTGCCTTGATAAAAGCCCTGTCGCTTACGAAAATAAGTATTGATTGTTCCGCCATCCGATTGCGAATAGCCACCGCTAAGCTGCTGGCGCACCGTCTTAGAGGCCAAACTAAGTGCCACGCTGCCACCAACAGTGCCAAACGAGCCACCATCGGCCGAGAGCCTAACGCCACTTTGAGCCTCGGTTTTGGTAACAATATTAATTGCCCCACTAAAAGCCGAAGCACCAAACACACGTGCCGATGCACCTTCGAGCACCTCAATGCGGTCGATATCAGAAAGAGAAACAGGAAAATCAGCGGCGTTGTGTCCTGTTTGCGGGTTGCTAATGTTCACCCCATTCAATAGAATGGTAATCTGGTCGAACGTTCCGCCGTTGATAGAAATGTCCGTCTGTACACCAAAGCCTCCGCGCTGACGAACATCCACGCCTGAGACTAACTTTAAAATATCGTTTACACTGGTTGCGGCCGACCGTTGAATGTCGTCGCTACTGATAACAGCAACTACCTTAGCTGCCTGTAAAGCGGTGAGCGGCGCTCGCGAACCAGTGACCACCACCTCGTCTAGTTTCAGCTCCTTATGTGCTAAGGTGTCTGCCACCAATGGGGTGCGGGTGCTCAAGCCTTCGGCCTTAGCATGCGCCAAGGTTGCAACGCTCAGCGTGCCAACGATAACTTCTTTTCCCAAACACGAGAAAAGCGCATATCCCTTGCGAGAAAAATGCGTGAAACGCAGGCTCGCACGCTTGTTGAATAATGATTTATACATAAATTAAATTGTTAATAAAACGGTGCAAAGGTAGTAAAAAGGTGAGAGACAGAAAACTTTTAACCAGCAAGAAAAAGCATCATACCCTCTAAAAACAAGCCATACAAAGACAATACACACAGTCAATTTGTTAAAAAAAGCAGGTATTACCAACAAATTACCCACTAATGCGATGGCGAAACCAACAAAAAGTATTACCTTTGCACTCGCATTTATGCACAAAATCATTTTATAAACAAAAGTTCTATGTATTTAGATCAAGCAAAAAAACAAGAGATCTTTGGACAATACGGGAAGTCTAACTCTGATACTGGTTCTGCAGAGAGCCAGATAGCATTGTTCTCATACCGTATTTCCCATTTGACGGAACACTTGAAAAAGAACCGTAAAGATTATAACACGGAAAGATCATTGACCATGTTGGTAGGTAAGCGTCGTCGTTTGCTCGACTATCTGTACGACCGCGACATCGAACGCTATCGCGCTATCATCAAGGCTCTTGGTCTGCGTCGCTAAGACGCCAGGCAACCATGTTGCCTTCGCTTGCGAAAATCTACTCCCCACAACAGTGATGTCCACTCGTTGTGGGGAGTTTCTATATGGGCATACACAAGCTTACCCTATAAGGCAACACATTAAACCACAAAACCAAGGGCACAAAGAACTCTAACTCAAAGCACCGAATGGCCAAAAGCATCCCCGCCCATAACACATCGCAAAGTGTTATCAACCAATGATTAAAACGAAAAACAAACAACAACCGCAAGCCACAGCACTAATTAAATGCATAATTAAACCTTTTCACATCTTTCGCCTACGCCAATTCACAAGAAAAGCCGCCCCTCACTGCAAAGCACTTTGCACTGCTAACGCCAAAAAGCGCGACAATTTGTAACCACAAGAACTGCAAAAACAGAAACCGAAAACACACAATTCTTAGGCGATGTTTAAGCAAATCTGTAAAATAATACGCCATTTATCACAGAAAATCAAGGATTTACGACGGATTATAAACATTTTTTCATTGAAATTCATTTAATTTCATTACCTTTGCACCCGCAATGTAAACAAGTCAAATATAACAGAACGTTGCGACATTTTTTTAAAGCGCAACAAAGACTACGACAGGATAATAAAGTATTTACTTAGCTGTTAGTTTTCGAATTTCTTAGTTACAAAACAAATAAGACATACACATGATATGTGTATAAGTCACAGATATAGATAAAGTATTATTAAATTATTATTTAAGTAATGAAAGTAAAGAGAACGAGAAAGGTTTATTTGGAACCTCAAATCCATTTTTACGAATTGCAAGAAGAGAGTGCAATTCTTGCAGCCAGTCCTCAACCAGCGTTTGATGTATCCACTGTGGAACCTGTAGCAGACGATGAAGATACCGAGTTAATTCCAGAAGACTAAAAACAAATATCATTCGAAAATATCATCAAAATGAAGATACTTAATTTTAGAAACAGCTTTACGCGCAACATAAGCGCCAAAGCGTTTACTTTTGCATGTCTCAGCGGATTGACTGCACTAGGATTCACGGCTTGCTCTGACAACGAACTCGACCAAGCCACCAACAAAGAGGATGGCGCTTTGGTTACTTTTAAAGTATCAATGGCCGACAAAGAAGCTCAAGATGCAGCCAAAGCCAATCCTGCTTATGCTGCAACACGTGCTGGATTTGCCGAGCAACTGCGCATGCAAGGTCTTTCACCCGAAGACCTAACAATACAAAAGCACGAAATTCCTGGACACAGCGACATGTGTCTTATAGAGTCTACTGTTGCGGGTATTGATAATGACATATTAGAAAATTCGGGAACTGCTGCTACACGTGCAGAAATCACCACACTATCATCGCTTGGGAATTTCTCTGTTACCGCCTATCGTGGAACAGCTGCTAATGCTATCAGCACCACTCCTTGGTTCTACAACAACAAAACAAACAAGAGCGGTAACCTTGAAGAGGCTAAACGCTGGGCATTTACAGAGCCTTATGCACGCTTCTTTGCTGTTTATCCTTATGATGCCATTCCTTCTAAGCTTACTCTTTCACCAAAGAGCAACACGTCTACGCCTTACGTAACCATCGACGTGAAGGAGAATGTTTCGCAACAAATAGACTTGATGACCGCTTGTTCGGGCGAAACTCCTATACATTACGCCACTCAGGGTACAGCCCCAACTGTGCCTTTGAGATTTCAACACGCCATGACAGCTATCCGCTTCAAAGTAGGTAGCAACCTGTCGCCCGACCATAAGATTACCAAGATTGTCATTACCAAAGCCATGAGCCAGGGTAAGTTCACCCTGCCTTCATCGGTTCTCTCGACTACAGGGGCCGACCTTGATAATGCTTGGAGCGAAGTTACTTCACCAAAAGACTTCACACTCTCTGACATTGAAGCTCCCACAAAGGGAAATGTTAATGCACTTATCGTGGGCCGTGATGGTAAAAACGAAACCTTCTATATGATTCCTCAGGAATTGACAGGCAAAGGTATGTACATCCATGTTTACTTTGATGGTGAAGCAACTCCAGCTATTAAGATTCCTCTAAAGGGAACATGGAAGGCCGGAACAACTAAGACCTATGCGCTGTCGCAAAGTGCAAACAGCTACAAATATGTATTTAGCGTGGAAGCTCCTAAGGATTCTGCTGCTTATGATGCAACTCTATCGAGCCAATTCAAAGTTATCTCTTACTATCAAGACGGAAAGGTACAGAAGAAGGTTAAATGGAATGTTGTTGGTTACGACGAAAACTTAGACGGCACATACTCTATAAATGAAAAACCATCTTGGTTGACTAGTCTTGACGGTGGTGAAGGCAGCGCAGATGCAACTGGAGAAACTCGTCAAGCTGTCATTACAAAGAATATTCGCGACCTTTTGTCTGAACGCAACGCTGAACTGCAGAAGGCACCGGCTGTTACTAATTACAACCTTGCTAACTCTACGGGTGCTGCACTTGTTCAGAATACAGCAAACAGCTACGTAATTTCTGCTCCAGGTACGTATCGCATTCCCTTGGTATACGGTAATGCCGTTAAGGAAGGTAGAGAAAATAGCAGTGCTTATACCAGTACAGCTAGTCCTGAGTATCTGCCACCTTATACTGAGAACTTGGTACTAGAGCATTTTGTAGACCACAAAGACAACCAGATCACCACTCCTTATATCAACAGACAGAACGCTTCAGACCCCGCAACAAAGGGTAAACTTGTATGGACCGATGCACCTGGCGCAATTAGTGGCACACCTAACGTTGTTAGGGTAAGCGGAGGCTTTGGTACAGACGATTACCTAGAATTCACCGTTAAGAAGGAAAATCTAATTAATGGTAACGCTGTTGTTGCCGTAACAAATGAAACGGGTGTGGTTCTATGGTCATGGCACTTGTGGTTTGCACCAAAGAGTGTTCTTTCTACAATTAACCATACTTCTAGAGATAAGGAATACAAATTCACATCAGAGACACTTGGTTGGAGATATACAAAGTGGATGGGTGCAACTGCAGAACGTAAGGTTAGTGTAAAGCTTGAACAAGAAGGTCCTGATGGTAAGAAGGAAACTGCTACCGTTCTTCTTGTACAACACGCAGGAATTGCCGATCAAGAAGGTAATGCTACAATGTATCAGTGGGGTCGTAAGGATGCACTTCCTGGTGTAGATGGCATTTCGGGTTACTCTGCTGATAACTTCACCAAACTTCCTGATCAAGGTGAAAACCAAGAGCCATACAGATCTCGAATGTTAACTCGTACGATAGGTCGTGGTATCCAGTTCCCTGGTACTTTCCTACCAGAGGTTGGTGCAGGTAAGCTTGGATGGCAATACAAACAGTACATCAACTTATGGTCAGTGAATAACAACGACCGCAATGGTAAAACGCGCGATGTTGTAAAGACCATCTACGACCCCTCACCAGTTGGTTTCCAAATACCTGATCCATATGCATTCGACAACTTCAACACCACAAATGCTTCGTGGAATAAAGGATTTACCTTCAAACTTAGCAGCAATGAGAAGATTTTCTTCCCTGCAGGTGGTGCACGTGATATGTCCAAAAACGGTAAGTTAGTTGCAGTTGGAACTGGTGCTTACTTCTGGACTGCCAATACAAGACTTGTTAATAATCAACTTGGCTATGCTTGGCGCATCAAGATGTCGACCGGTGGCGTGTCTGCACCCACAAACGACGGAGATGCTCGCAACGCTTACAGCTATGGCTTTAGCGTTCGCCCAGTAAGAACAAACTAATCGTAATCTCTTTTACATAATTAAGGCTGCATCAAAATGGTTTCATTTTGGTGCAGCCTTTATATTTTGACTGATTATTAGTGCAGAACTCATTGAGTTTGTCAACATCAATAACGATGAAAGGGGCAATTGCAGCATACCACTAGCAAGCTGTTTAGAGCACAAGTGGCACGATATATCGTGTAAGAAAGGGGAAAAGGGAAATGATTAATTGGCCTTGTGACGTTTAAAAGAATAAACAATAAAACCTATAATCACACCTGTGATGATGCCAACGAGATGAGCTGTGAGACTAACATCGGCTTGAAAGCTCAACAAAATACTAACCGCCACCACAATCAAAGACACATAAAGAGAGGTTTTATACTGCGCCAACAAATCGGATTGCAACATGGTGCAACCGATAAATGTGCCAAAAAGCCCTAGCACCCCACCCGAAGCACCAAGGAAAACATAGTCGGTAACAATGGAACAAACCACGCTTCCTGCAAAGGCACACAACAAAAACACGGCTAGCACCTTCCATGGAGACATTAACTGCTTAAGAAACATCACGCCAAAGGCATAAGCAGCGAGGTTACTCAAAAAGTGTTCTATGCCTGCATGAGCAAACACATTGGTAACAAGTCGCCACCATTGACCTGCACCATAGATACTATCGTGCTCTCCCCCGCCCCATTTTAAGTACACCTCTGCGCTATCTCTCAAGGGGTTAACGCCCCCTAAAGTCATTGCAAGGAAATAAATAAAGCACACCACCATGGGTAATGCCAGGGGATAGGTGTGCTTATCAATCTTAAAATTTTGACCAAAACTACGCCCACTGCGCCTAATGTTAAGCACAGGCTTAACATACAAGCGCCTTACTGGAGCTTGTTGGGTCATACTAGCGTTTTGTTGAGGTGTAAGGGAGCAAGGTTCATCCTCAAATTCACCTGCGTTGAAGTGTTCTTCAGGTGTCATAGCTCATTATTCGGGATAAACCAAATTTTCGGTTGTGATGCAATTTAGCACCTCGTCAACATATTTGCGAGCTTCTTTGCGAGCACCAGGCAGATTGTGTAGCAAGTAGTTGCCACAGTCTTTGGCTTCTGTTCCAGGCACTTCGCCCTCAAAGTTGGCCACAAACTCAAAGGTACGGTGCATCAGGTCAACGATATCGGCCGACTTTAAGTCGCCTTTCATCAGCAGATAGTTGCCTGTGAGGCATCCCATTGGTCCCCAATACACCACGCGTTCTTTCCATTCGGGGTCGTTGCGCAAGAAGGTAGCGGCCAAATGTTCCATCGTGTGTATAGCCCCTTGTTCAAGGGCGGGCTCTCGATTGGGTTCTTTCATACGTACATCAAAAGTTGTAACCACGTCGTTTCCAACGTTGTCTTTACGGCTTACATATATGCCACGCTTCAGTTTATTATGATCGATGGTGAAACTGGGTATCTTATCCATGTTGTTTGTATTGTTTTAGGGGTTTGCAGGCCACCATATTGGTAGCCTATATAATAAGGAGTAAACAAAAAAATGCCTACTTGTTAGCGTTATACTAGCGCAACAGTCTTGCGCCATTAGATATTGTTGAGAAATTTACTAACCACGGCAAACGAGCCATTAGCCATTCGCTCCCAAAAGTCGTAATATTGGGCAGCTTTTTCGTCTTTCAATGGCACATCGCTAATGATGCGAAAGCTAACAAATGGTGTTTGATAACGATGGCAGGTGTGCGCGATGGAGCAGCTTTCCATGTCTACAGCCTTGGCTTCGGGGAAGTGTTCGAGTATGCTGCGCATCTTCTCTTTGCTATCAACAAACCAATCGCCACTAACAATCAGTCCGCCATGAATGGGCGTTTCGGCATCTAAAGCCAATGCACAGTTAACCATTTGTGCAGCGGCATCAAAGCGAGCAGGCAATCCAGGCAGCTGTCCGTAGGCCACTTCCGTGCCACAATACAGGTCGTGATAAGCATATTGCGTGCCTACCACCACCTCCAGCGGATTCATTTGCACATCGGCACCACCAGCAACACCCGTCGACACCACCAATTGGGGTGCGTAACGGTTAATCATTTCGACAGTTCCAATGGTGCTATTCACTTTTCCGATGCCACATTGCAGCAAAACAAGTTGGTGCGTACCAATGGTTCCCGTAACAAAAGTAATGTTGCGATGCGTCTCCGCCTTTTCGTTTTCGAGCAACGAACGGAGTTGTGCAAACTCTTTATCCATTGCCACGATAAGTGCTATTTTCATTTTTCCTTGTGTTGTTTCTTTATATTAAAGATGTGTATGGGTATGGTTAAGCCTGCCTCTTGGCGATGTATCGCCTTAGAACAAGCCCTTTGTGTATGCCTCAACATCTGCAAAGGTACGAAAAAAACAAAGAAACTGAACGATGCATGGGGGCAAATGAACTACCAGGTTGTTACTTAACACTCGGCGGAACAATTTTTGTGAACACGCGCACGTTGTGTTTCTCACTCTTATTTTTAGGTTTCTGCTTATCCGAAGAGCTGCTGGAAGAAATCGCTCCGTCCACATCTTCAAACACAGAGTCGGTCTCTGAACAAGTTGTTCCCTCTTTCGAGATAACCAATCCTGTTGTTATTTGGTTCTCGTTAGTCTGCACGCTATCTTGCGTCTCTTGCAAAGCCTTCGGGTTGTTGGTTTGTTTACAACCCGTTGTCAAGGTTATTCCCAAAGCCACGCCCATAACCGTCACAGCTTTTCCCGCCTTTCGCAGCAGGTCGAGTTGATGTTCTAGGTATCGCACTTCGGCCTCGCAAGCAGGGCAAGTGCCGTTGCAATCGCCCTCAAAGTGGCATTCTTTGGGGGCATATACAATACCGTTGGAGTCGGCCACGCGCTTACGTACTTGCTTTAAGGAGGCGCAAATACTCTTTCCATTTGGTTTCATACGCTTTCACTTTACTTGTTATGGTCGTTTCTCTTTAACAACTTTGATTACCTTAACGCGGTCTGCGAGCATTCTTTTTATACTCTTTGAGAGTTTGAGTAGTTCCTTTATTTTCAGCCTTATCGGGTGCAATCTTACCTAGTGGGAAAGGGTCGCTGGTACATCTCTCTGCTGCTTCCACTACGCTGTCTATGCTAAATTCTCCTTGTATTAATAAACCATCATCAGCACCATTTGTGTTTTTTAACAAGGAGGTATCTGTACGCGAGGTATTGCGCGTGGGACAAGTTTTACCGCCAGTTTCCACACGTTTTGGTTGCTCTGTGCCAGGTGCAGTAACAGAAGGAGCATTGTTACTGCCCTGTTTACATCCCGCAACCATCGTCATTCCCACGGCCACGCCCATAACCGTTGCAGCCTTTCCCGCCTTTCGCAGCAGACTAAGTTGATGTTCTAAATATCGCACTTCGGCCTCGCAAGCAGGACAAGTGCCATTGCAATCGCCCTCAAAGTGGCATTCTTTGGGGGTGTAAACTATGCCGTTGGTATCGGCCACGCACTTTCTCACCTGTTTTAAGGTTGCGCAAATACTTTTTCCGTTTGTTTTCATGTGAAGTATATGTTTAAGTTCTTGCCTCTTTTCTCGTTCCTCGAAAAGTGCGTTTTGCCTTTCCACTTCGCCCAAAGCTCCGTGTTGGCGATTTCCAATTCTCGCCATGACAATGTTCGAGCAAGCTCGACATTGTTCATTTGGCTTAACGAAAACGTTCATGTTATGTGTTACACCTCCATCTACTAGGCGGCATCAGCCTACTTTAACACAAAGGGAACGTCTATCACCACAAGCGAACGAACACGCTTACCTTCCATTCGCGCAGGCCTCCAACGGGGCATCTTCTTCAACACACGAATGGATTCGGCATCGTAAAGAGAGTCTGCCGACTGGATAACACGCATGGCCGAGAGTCTGCCATTGCGTTCAACCACACACGCCACCTTAACTAAGAACTGCCCACAAGCGGCAGACATGTGGGGCGTAATGCGTATATGGTCTGCAATAAACTGCCGCATCGCCTCGTCGCCTTTCTTGTATCGGGGGCTGATTTCGGGATTTAGATAAACATGGTTGCGGTTACGAGCAATGCGTTGGTAATAGGGTATGCCGCCTGCATAGCAAACAATCTTCTTCGCGGGAGTTGAAGTTACCGACACTTCGGGCAGTGTGAATCCGCTAGAATCGGCCATATACACAGCCGTAGTGTCTACTTGTGCCGTGCCTTTCTTCACAACTCGCCCGCTGTTTCCACGCACATAATGGTGCCTTGCGTGGGGTTTTGCCCCTTCATCGGTGGCCGATACGGGGGCGTTTGCTTGCGGCTGTGGGCAGGGTTGGCTTGTTGGTGAGGCTTCGTTGGCTGCTGTCGGCTTGTCCGTTGCGGAAGGTGGCGTGCCCGGAGAGGAGTTGCAACCAGCAACCATCGTCAGTCCGAGAGCCAAACCTGCCACCTTAACGGCCTTACCTGCCAAGCGTAGCCTGCCCAATTGGCTTTCTATATACTGCACTTCGGCCTCGCAAGCCGGGCAAGTGCCGCTGCAATCGCCATCGAAACGGCAAGGTGCAGGGGTGTAGTGGATGCCGTTGGCATCGGCCACTTGCTTACGTATCGTCTTCAACGCATGGCAAATGTTCTTTCCGTTCGACTTCATACGCGTCTGCTTTTAATCGTGTCTGGTCACTTCTCTGTAACAACTTAGACTCTCCCTTACCGCCTTTTTCGCCCCTTTTTCTTACTCTTTTGGGGCGTTTTCTGGGCGTTATTTTTCTTCTTTGGCTTGGCTGGCCCAATCTTACCAAGTGGGAAAGGGTCGCAAGGATCAACTTTCGGCGAGCCCACAGAGTCGTCTTCAATAATTTCTCCCATCGGTATGGGGTCTTCTCCCGAATGTCTTGTGTCCTTTATCAACGAAGTATCCGTGCGCGATGCCGTGGGTGTGGGGTTCGTATTGTTGCCTGTTTCCACGCGGTTTGTTTGGCCTGGTCCTTGCGGAGAGGTAGGAGTAGCGTTCCCATTGCTTGTCTTACATCCCGCAACCATCGTCATTCCCACGGCCACGCCCATAACCGTTGCAGCCTTTCCCGCCTTTCGCAGCAGACTAAGTTGATGTTCTAAATATCGCACTTCGGCCTCGCAAGCAGGACAAGTGCCATTGCAATCGCCCTCAAAGTGGCATTCTTTGGGGGTGTAAACTATGCCGTTGGTATCGGCCACGCACTTTCTCACCTGTTTTAAGGTTGCGCAAATACTTTTTCCGTTTGTTTTCATGATTAAACTTTCTGCATCAAATATGTAAACAATCTATGGTGTTTGCATGCTAAAAACACACATTAGCTACTCTAATTTAAACGGCACCTTTATCAACACACGTGTGCGCACGCGTTTTTTTTCTATTCGGGCAGGCTTCCATCGCGGCATTAACTTTACCAAGCGCATGGCTTCGGCATCAAAAGAAGGCACTATCGACCGCACAACATGCGCACCAGTGAGCCTGCCATTGCGCTCAACAATGCAGGCCACAACCACTATTCCCTGTGCACAACACTCGTTCATTTCGGGCGTATAGCGCATATTACGATGAAAAAACAGTTTCATGCCCTCATCGCCACCCTTAAACCTGGCCACTACATCGGGATTGTCATAAATGTGTTGCCTGTCTTTAACCAGTCGGCTACCCGAATAAAGCCCTCCCGTATAACACAATCTACGCACGCTAACAGTTGACTGAATGTCGACTTCTGGCAGGTTATACGTGCACGAGTCGTTGCCATTAACATCGGTTGTATCGGCCTTTTCTGCATGCAAGGTATAGTTTGCGGCCACATCTTTGGCTCGTTCTACCCCGTTGTCTGGTTCATTAGCTCGCCCACCATTGGCATCCACGGTAGGCCTAGCATTTACACAAGCAGCAGACTGCTGAACATTACCCGTGGCCATGGTTATGCCTAAAGCCAAGCCAGCCACCTTAACGGCCTTTCCTGCCAAACGGAATCGGCCCAACTGACTGTTGATATACCTCACTTCGGCCTCGCAAGCAGGGCACGTTCCGCTGCATTCGCCTTGGTGATGGCAAGGTGTGGGGGTGTAGTCGATGCCATTAGCCTCGGCCACTTGCATACGTATGGTTCTCAACGCAAGGCAGATGTCTTTTCCATTCAACTTGTTCATTGCTGTATAACATTGTTTAAATCAAACTATCGTGTGCTAGATGCCCTGCTTAGGTGGACGCTTTGTGCAGATTCAAACCTTGCCCTTGCATACAGCACAGCCTCCTAGGGTATAACTTCACCAATTAGAAATTTGCTTAATGAGCAATCCCACATGCGGTTGAAAACTCTTAGGATAAACCAAGGCCAACACACCAAGGTGCGTAACCATGCCTCCAGTTTCGGGTTTACACTTCATATAAAACACTCTGCCATCGGTGGTATAGCCCGAATAGATGCACTTACCCTTATGCACATAAGTAATTTTCTTGATGTTGATGCTACCTAAGAGAGGGTATTTCTCGCCTGGATAATCAACATCATCAACAGCCCACACGCCAAGAGAAACATAACCCATCACCACTTGGCGCCAACTGTAAAGATAATAATATGCAGGCACATTGTCGTCGAACAGTTCTTCACGAGCAAAGCAGCTGGGATAAGCAAATTTCATAGGCGTTTCTCGCCATTTGGTCTTCGTCATAGCTGCTGCAAATTGGGCTTCATCGGTATCCTTTGGCTGCTGCGCTAGAGCCGAAGTGGTGCCAAGTAGGATTAACGACACCAAGAACACAGCCTGCTGCTGTAAACACCGCCCCAACCCTCTAGCTATTTCAAAACAACCAACTGCGCCCCATAAGCAGCTTATTGAATAGTGGTGACTTTTCATCTTTTAATCAGTTTGATAAGTAAATTGGGGCTATTTGCCCACACAATGCAAAGATACATTATTATATTTACACTTCTAGCGATTACACTTATTTTGTTTACACAATATCTTTAACTGGCGAAAATACATCGTAAAACGACCTATCTACTCAAAACTACGCAACTATAACAAAGAAGCATTTGGTTTTACCTTTGCTCTACATATAGTATAAGTTGGCAGGATAATTTAAAATGTAAAGTTTTAAGCACAAAATTTAACTTAAAAAGTGGCATTAAAATGAACCAACTGCCAAACTAATTGCAAATATTCAATTCTCGCGAGGGTTTTGTTTGATGCGAAAAGGGCGAAGTTGTAAAGGGCGAAAGAGCGTTTGTATTATGCATAAAATTGCGATTTTTGGGAAAAAACGTGCTTTTTGCTGCAAAAAAGACTGCGTTTTGCAGCAAAACACAACACTATTTGCAGCAAAACGCAAGGTAAAATGGTGCAAAACGCAAGGTAAAATGCAGCAAAACGCAAGGCAAAATGGTGCAAAATGCAAGGCGAAATGCATCAATACACAAAACAAGATGCATCATTATGCACATAATCTGACGTTTTACTACTTGTAATAGATAAAAATCACCTGGTATTTGTGGATAAAATTTATCCTAAAAGATTGATTTTTATTTCCAAAATACGCTTTCCTACTCCTAATAAATGAATTTGAGGCAACGAAAAATTGAGAGAATGATGCAAAATAGAAAGGTTAAATGCTACAAAATGCCAATGTATCGTTCGAAAACGACATCAGAACCAACCACAAAGAACCAAAACACAACAGATAAAGGCACGTTTTTAGTGTATAATTTCGCTAGAACGAAGCTTCTAAAAAACGCCTTTTGTAAAATATTTTTATCCTTAACACCCCAACACACGACTAAAGCCTTAGCCCATTTTGCACATTACTGCGCATATTTGCAGCCTAACCTTTAAGAACAATAGTGGTTATACCAAGAATAAAATATTTAAAGTTTTACCAAACTGCAACAAAAGAAAATACCATGCCGAGGCATGGTATGAGAAGTGTTATTGCCTGCGCGACTTGTTGCGACTGGCATCGATACGCAAAAAGATAAACAGCAAAAAGGTGAAGCCCCAAAGACTAGAACCGCCATAACTAAAGAATGGCAGCGGAATACCAATAACAGGCGTTAAGCCCAACACCATGCCCACGTTAATAAACAGGTGGAAGAGAAAAATGCTAAGCACACAATAACCATATATGCGCCCAAACTTAAACGGTTGGCGTTCGGCTAGCTTAATGAGCCTCAATATCAAGGCAAGAAATAGCAACAACACTGCTGCCGAACCCACAAATCCCTCTTCTTCGCCCACGGTGCAGAAAATAAAATCGGTGTCTTGTTCGGGTACAAACTTCAGTTTGGTTTGCGTACCGTTAAGAAAGCCCTTACCCTTTAGCCCTCCCGAACCAATAGCGATCTCGCTTTGGTGCACATTATATCCAGCACCAGCAAGGTCTTCTTCCAATCCTAACAGCACATTGATACGAACACGCTGGTGCGGTTCCATCACATCGTTAAGCACATAGTCTACCGAATAAAAGAACAACACCGAGCCAACGGCAAACAAAGCCGCATAGAGATAATTGTTAAGGCGAACACTGAGCCAGCGATAGAGCAGCCAACACACGAGGCCTACAGTTAACACAAGCTGCACAATGGTGACATCAAAAGCCCAAACAAACTTAGAAAAGAGCAAACTAAGCACTGTGACAAGTAAGCTGAGGGCCAGCACGCGTGTGGTTTGTCCGCGTTCAGAAACGTAACTGCGCACCAAACCCGCGGTAAACACCTGAATAAGAAGCAGGACAATAAAAACGCCAAGCGAGGTGGGTGTATCCCAAAGAGGCACTTGCTCGAACCTTACGCCCACAACAAAGTACACCACCATGGCCACACCTGTGAAAAGGATGCTACCGGGCATGCCTTCGCGATAGAACATCAGGAAGAACGAGAGGTAAACCAATGCCGAGCCCGTTTCTTTTTGAGCCACAATAAAGAGCATGGGCAACACCACCACCATGCATGCAGAAGCAAAATGCTTCCAATTACTCATGGTAAAACCATAGGTGCTCATGAGTTTGGCCACAGCTAAAGCCGTGGCAAACTTAGCAAACTCGGCAGGTTGCAAGCGCAATGGCCCTAATACAAGCCACGAGCGCGAGCCCTTAATCTCGTGGGGGTTGAAGATGGTGGCAAAAAGCAGCAACAACAAAGCCCCGTATATCACATAGGCAAAGGTGTCGTAAAAATGGTCGTCGAGTGTAAGCAGCACAAATCCAAGGCATACAGACGTGCCAATCCACACGATTTGCATACCCGAACGTGTATCGAGACTAAAGATGTCGGTGTCGCCATAGGTGTAACTTGCACCGCAAACGCTCACCCACCCAAAGGTGAGTAGCGCCAGGTAGATGCCAATTGTCCACCAGTCTAGCGAGCCAAGCATGCTCGGTTGTCTATCTGTTGCTCGTGCCATAAGCTATCCTTCTGCTTTGGTAAACGCTTGCTTGTGCCTCTGAGGCTGGCGAAAGTTTACCGTTGATATACTGTTCCATCATAAGCGAGCCAATGGGCACGCCATAAGTGGCGCCAAATCCGCCGTTTTCGACATACACGGCGATGGCAATTTTGGGGTTGTCCATAGGTGCGAAGCCCATGAATACAGAGTGGTCTTGTCCACGGTTTTGCGCTGTACCTGTTTTTCCGCACACCAAATAGTCGGCTCTATTAGCTGCATGGCACGTACCACCTACAACAGATGCGCGCATGCCCTGCACCACATACTCGTAGGCTTTGCGGTTGGCCAGGGTGTAATGGCGTCTGCGATAAAGCGTATCGAGCGGTTCGCCCTGCACCTTACGCACCACATGAGGCACGTAATAATATCCACGATTGGCAATTGTTGCGCTAAGATTGGCTATTTGCAGGGGTGTAAGGTTCACCTCACCCTGTCCGATGGAGATAGAAATGATGGTAAGTCCGTTCCACGAGCCTTTATAAGCCTTATCATAAAAAGCCGCATTGGGGATAAGACCGCGTTTTTCGCCAGGCAAGTCAATACCCAACTTATATCCAAAGCCCATGCTTACCATGTAATCTCGCCAAGTGTTCATTGCCTCTTGCACACTGCGGTAATGTTGTCGGTTGCCAATCATACGAAAAAGTCCCCAACAGAAGTAGCTATTGCACGATGTACACAAGGCCTGCACCAGGTTGGTGGGTGCGCCATGAGGGTGGCATCCCACGTGTAAACCACGATAATTAAATCCGCGTGCACAGGGGAACAGGGTGTTTTGGTCGATAATTCCCTCTGTCATATAGGTAAGCCCCTGGGTGGTTTTGAACGTAGAACCTGGGGGATATTGTCCCATGATGGAGCGATTGAGCAAGGGTTTCCACACATCTTTAGACAAAGCCAGGTGGTTTTTCCCTCTTTTTCGGCCCACCATAATACGAGGGTCGTAAGTGGGCGACGACACCATGCATAGTACTTCGCCAGTAGCAGGCTCGATGGCCACGATACTACCAATCTTACCTTCGAGCAAGCGTTCGCCCAATTCTTGCAATTTGATATCGATACTCAGTGTGAGGTCTTTACCCGCAATGGGTCGGCGGTCGAACTTTCCATTTTGATAATTGCCTTGCACACGACCGTGGGCATCGCGCAACAATATCTGTACGCCCTTTTCTCCACGCAATTGCTCTTCGTAACTGCGCTCAACACCTAGTTTTCCGATGTAATCGCCAGGCTGATAGTAATCAGAATTTTCCACATCGGCTTTAGAAACCTCGGCCACATCACCCAGTACGTGGGCAGCATAAGGATATTGATATTGTCTAATGCTGCGTTTTTGAACATAGAACCCAGGGAAACGGAAGATTTTTTCTTGAAAAACGCTAAACTCTTTATCCGACAATTGGCTCATAAAAAGCTGCTCGGTAAACCGCGAATACCCAGGATTTTTATTGCGGTCTTTAATATCGTTCATGCGTTTGATGAAATATTCCTTGGTAATACCCAAGGCATTGCAAAACTCGGTGGTATCTAGTCGACCTTTCTCCTCGTTCATCACCACCATAATATCATAAGCAGGTTGGTTATAAACAAGCAATCGCCCATGTCTGTCGCTAATAGCGCCACGTGAGGGATATTCTATTTTCTTGAGAAAGGCATTACTATCAGCGTTTTTCTTATAGTCGTCGCTAAGCAATTGTAGCATGAAAAGTCGGATGAGGTAAACTGTAACAATGAATACAGCCACTCCACCAATAACTAATCTTCTTTTGTCTAGTTCAAAATCTTTCACACTACAATTCTCCCTTATCTTCTAAGGTTGTCTAACACCATCACCAACAGCAGCGTAAGCAGCGTACTACCACCCACGCACAATGCCCATTGTATCCAATTGAAGAACGAGAAGGCCTCCAAGGAGAAGAACGTAAGGCAATAAATAAAGATGATGAGGAAGGCGAAGAACAAATATCTACTAAAGCCAAGCACCTTCATGGAAGGCACAAGGTCGTCGGCGCTTTCTCTTTGTATAAACAGTTCCAAGAGATAAGGCCTGAGTAGCGCCACAAGAGTTAACGAAGCGGCAGCCACTCCTGGTGTATTAGAAAACATGTCTACGCCCAAACCCATGGCAAAAGCCCAAACGAGGAGTGCCCACTTGGGATAATTGCGAGGGAAGAGCAACACCATATATATATATAGCAACGGAGTGGCGCTGTCGAAGAGGTGCACATGGTTAAGCACCAGCACCTGCACCAACAGGAAGATGAGGAAAGTCCCCAATGTTTTCAATACGCCTATGGTCATGTTTATATTTTTTCTCTGTGCTATTATCGGCCCGAGGGCCATTGTTTATCAGCGTGCGGGATTACTCATGTTTCACCTTTAGCGAGTCTTGCACGGCACGCATCATCTCTAATCGTTCGTCCATACCAGCATTGTCAATCACACACACGTCGCGCAGTTTACCAAAATCGGTAGACAGCTTTATCTGCAGGCGATAGGACAAACCGTTGGGCGAGTTAAACACATGCAAGATTTTACCCACCAACACGCCAGGAGGGAAGATAGAAGAGTAACCACTGGTAACAACATCCATTCCCAATTTAAAACGTGCATGTCGTGGAACGTCATCAACATAAGCGATGCCAGGGTTGCCACCATTCCAATGTAGGTAGCCGAAATATCCCCTACCCTTAATCATACAACTGATGTTGGAGTGCGAATTGAGCACAGGTATAACCACAGAATAGTTTCTAGAGACAAGATACACCACACCCACTACACCATTGCCGCAAGCCACGCCCATGTCTTTCTTTATGCCATCGGCCCAGCCTTTATCAATTGTGATGAAGTTGTCTTTCTTATCTAGCGAATTGCTCACCACCCTTGCGGGATAGAGTTTAAACCCTTGTAGCGCCTGTTTTTGTGTTTGCACCACATCAAGGCTATCGTGTTTGGCGCGTGTGAGCAACTCTTGCATAGCCACCATTTGCTGTTCCAGTTCAAGGTTACGCTGTGTGAGCTCTTTGTTCACCTGTGTTAGCGAGAAGAACGTTTCGACCCACGAGTTGGCTTCGTACACCTTTCCGGCCACAGCATTGGCCGAAGAGAACCATACGCTAGCCTGATAACTATTATACTGGAATAGCAACACCACGCTAATCACCTCGAGAACCAAGAAGACTAGCCAATGGTTATGGCGTGTTAGGAATGCAAAGAGGTTGCGCATGCACTTATCTCATGAGGAACGAGAATCGCTCAACGTTCTTCAATGCAATACCAGCACCCTTGGCAACGCTGTGCAATGGGTCTTCAGCGATATGGAAGGGGATGCTGATTTTATCTTGAAGTCTGCGATCGAGACCACGAAGCAATGCGCCACCGCCAGTGAGATAGATACCATTTCTCACGATGTCGGCATACAATTCTGGCGGTGTGTTCTCCAAAGCAGAGAGCACAGCATTTTCAATTTTCGCAATGGTTTTGTCTAAGCAGTGAGCAATCTCTTGGTAGCACACAGGCACCTCCATTGGCAGCGCCGTGATACGGTTTGGTCCGTGTACAACATAGTCTTCTGGAGCTTCGTCACCAAGGTCGGTAAGAGCAGAGCCCACGTGTATCTTGATGCGCTCGGCCATACGCTCACTCACCTTCACATTATGCTGACGGCTCATATATTCTTGAATTTCAGCAGTAAGATCGTCGCCAGCAACACGAATAGAGTTATTAGAAACAATACCACCTAGCGAGATTACAGCAATCTCGGTAGAACCACCACCGATATCAACAATCATGTTTCCTTCGGGTGCTTCCACATCAATACCAATACCAATGGCAGCAGCCATAGGTTCGAAGATAAGATAAACGTCTCGTCCGTCGGCATGTTCAGCCGAGTCGCGCACAGCACGCAGTTCTACTTCAGTACTTCCAGAAGGAACACCGATAACCATTCTCAATGAAGGAGAGAACAATCGGCTACCAGTATGCACCATCTTGATAAGTCCGCGCATCATCTGTTCGCAAGCCGTAAAGTCGGCGATAACACCATCGCGCAACGGTCTTACGGTACGAATGTTTTCGTGTGTTTTCTCGTACATCAGCTTAGCACGTTCTCCCACGGCAATCATTTTGTCCGTTCGTCGATCGAGCGCAACCACAGAAGGCTCGTCTACCACAATCTTGTCATCGTTGATAATGATGGTATTGGCCGTTCCCAGGTCCATCGCAATCTCTTGCATGAAAGAAAAAAATCCCATGTCTTATTTTGTTTTTCGGTTGTTGGACTATCTCAACGTGCCCACTTTCCCCAGCACACCACCCACAAGGGCAGTTCAACCAGGCATTCTTGTAGCCCGTGGTCGTTTGTCCGTTATGTTATTATTTTTTATTTCTCGTTTTTATCGCGCTCCGAACACCCACGAGGGAAGTCCGCGCAAGCGAAAATGCACGTCAAAGCGTGCCATGCATCAAGCCTTTTCTGACTCGAACCACGTATGTATAGCTTTATCGTAATGACTGCTCACACCAAAGGCGCGTGTAGCAAAAGTTTTACGTTGTGCCAAAGTGGTGTTAGCACCATTGGTTTTCAAGATTTCGAGCAGCATACCATACTCGTTTTTGCTAGGCACAATCACCACATCGTTGAAGTTTTTGGCACCAGCCCTAATAAGCGAAATGCCTCCAATATCAATTTTCTCAATGATATCGGCCTCGCTCGCACCACTAGCCACAGTGTCTTCAAACGGATAGAGGTCTACGATAACCAAATCGATGGGGCTGATGGCATACTGTTCCATCTGTTCTTGATCACCAGCGTTAGCCCTACGAGCAAGAATACCACCAAAAACTTTAGGATGAAGCGTCTTCACCCTGCCACCCAATATCGAGGGATAAGCGGTTACATCTTCCACCGCATCACATTTGTAGCCTAGCGATTCGATAAACTCACGTGTGCCTCCTGTTGACAGGAACCTTACGCCTTCATCGTTTAATTTGGCGAGCAACTCGTCTAATCCATCCTTATGAAATACGGACACGAGTGCTGTCCTAATTTTTTTTGTTTCAGCCATAAACCTATTTGAGTTGTGATATTTGAGTTGCAAAGTTACGAAAAACATTGAAGAGTAGACCAACCAGCAGGCTAAAAAACACATTATATATATTAAAAAAGATGAGTTTAACCGTTTGCGAGCGCCTAAGAACGTGAGTATTAACCCGAACGAGCAATTTTGCACCACTCACTTTAAGCCATCAAATCAACAATTACACAACCCTTACCGCCAAAAAACAAGCATGCAAAGCTGACAACCCAAATCAAACACACCACTTTGGATAAATAAACGAAATGCAGGAACAACCAAAAATTTAACTTTCCACGCTTGTTATTCACAATAATAATGCTTAAATTTGCAATAACCTAATCGCACATTATTATATATGCAATATTCAATCGAAGCCCCAGAAAAGCTAAAGGTGGCCGTAACACTGCCTGCCTCGAAAAGCATTAGCAACAGGGCGCTCATTATGCACGCCCTAACAAACAGGCTGGTTCTGCCACAAAATCTATCGACTTGCGATGATACGCGCGTGATGGTGCGTGCGCTTACCGACATGCCGAAGAATATTGACGTTCGCGCTGCTGGCACGGCCATGCGCTTTATGACGGCTTTTTTAAGCTGCAGAAAGGGCGAACACACTTTAACGGGCACGCAACGCATGCGACAACGCCCAATTAAACCACTGGTTGACGCCCTTAGATACCTGGGCGCTGACATAGAATACGAGGCCAAAGAGGGCTACCCACCCATCCGCATCTATGGAAAGCCTCTCGACGGTGGGTGCGTGGAGATGCCAGGAGGCATCAGCTCGCAGTTTATCTCGGCCTTGTTGATGATTGGCCCTACACTCAAAAAAGGGCTTGAGCTAAAGATAACTGGCAAAATTGCCTCACGACCCTATATTGACCTTACGCTTTGTATGATGCGCGAATATGGAGCGGTGGCCGAATGGACCGACATCGACACCATTAGCGTAAAGCCAGGAAAATACAACGTAGGCCCAAACAGCATCGAAAACGACTGGAGTGCGGCCTCGTATTGGTACGAAATGGTGGCACTTAGTAACGACCCCGAAGCCACTGTTGAGTTTGAAGGCTTAAGCGAAAGCTCGAAACAAGGCGACTCTGTGGTGCGACACATCTTCTCTTTGCTGGGCGTGAAAACGGTCTTCTCCAAACATCAGGCTGGCCAACTCGCAAAGGTGACACTCAAAAAGGTGCGCACACGATTGCCTAAGCTGGAATACGACTTCGTTAACTCGCCCGATTTGGCTCAAACGCTTGTGGTTACTTGCGTGATGATGGGCGTGCCTTTCTATTTTAAAGGACTCTCGAGCTTGAGAATTAAAGAGACCGATCGCATCGAAGCATTAAAAAAAGAAATGGCTAAACTAGGCTTCGTGCTGCGCGAAATGGCCGAAGGCGAACTGTCGTGGGACGGTATGCGCTGCCGACCAACAGGTGAAGCCATCGATACATACGAAGACCACCGCATGGCTTTGGCCTTTGCTCCCGTGGCTTTGGTAAACAAAGAAATAAAAATAAACCAACCTGACGTAGTGAGTAAATCGTATCCTCAATTCTGGAACGACCTCATACAGTCGGGATTTGAAATAAACGAAACATAGACAATGCACATACTCCTGTTGGCCTTGCTGGGCTTAGCTCTATTTGCGGCCGTGTTGGGCTTGCTCTCGCGCAAAAAAAACGCGAGCGAACCTGATGTGGTACAGGCCGACTCTGCATCGTGTGCCACTTGCTCGGGCGACGACGAACGATGCGAACACGATTGCATGCTTGAGGCTGCAGTGCGTGATGTGGAATATTACGACGACGAAGAACTAGACAAATACATCGGAAGAGACTCGTCCGACTATAGCGACAGCGAAGCCGAAGAGTTTGCCGAGGTGTTCTATACCATGCGCCCTAGCGACGTTAAGGGATGGAACAGAAGTCTGACGCTTCGACAAATAAACTTGCCCAACCAACTGAAAGACGAGGTGATAATGGTTATCAACGATGCGCGATAACCCTAAACGTCCCGTCTTATGCCATTGACAATAGGCGTATAGTGGGTTACAGGCAAGTGTGAGATAGTTTTTTAAATGGACATATTAGCGTATTCTTTCTTCCAGAACGCCCTCTTAGGCTCGCTCTTGGCTAGTGTGCTGTGCGGGTTTATCGGCACTTACATTGTTACAAGGCGACTGGTATTCATCAGTGGCGGCATCACTCATGCCTCGTTTGGTGGCATCGGCTTGGGCGTTTACTTTGGTGTCAACCCCATACTCTCGGCCATGGTGTTTTCTGTTCTCAGTGCCTTCGGTGTGCAATGGATGACGCATAGGGGCGATGTACGCGAAGATTCGGCCATCGCTGTTTTCTGGACGTTCGGCATGAGTCTTGGTATCATCTGCTGTTTCTTATCTCCGGGCTTCATGCCCGACCTCCCTTCTTTTCTCTTTGGCAGTATTCTCACCGTAGGGCAAGCCGACCTTTGGCTACTCACCGCATTGCTTGTGGTGGTCATCGCTGTGTTTGCGCTACTCTATCGCACCATATTAAGTGTGGCCTTCGATGCCAATTTTGCCCGTTCTCAGCGTTTACCCGTGGCGTTTGTTGAGTATCTCATGATGACGCTCATTGCCTTAACCATCGTGGCCACGCTTCGCATGGTGGGTATTGTGCTTAGCATCAGTTTGCTAACCATCCCACAGATGTCGGCCAACGTCATAACCCACAACTTCAAGCGCATGATTGCTTGGAGCATTGCCATCGGTTGGACCGATTGCCTTCTGGGGTTGGCTCTTTCTTATACACTCAATGTTCCCTCAGGTGCATCCATCATCTTTGTTAGTATTCTGGTCTACCTTCTGTTGAAGGTAGCAAATGTTGTACTAAAAAAACGCCAACGCCAACTTGAAACCCGTTAAATTCACATATAGCCTTGCATTGTGGCTCGCCCTTGTGCTGCTGCTCGCCGCCTGTTCAGCCAGTAAGAACACGGCACGCAGTAGATGGTGGCAGTCGTTTAACACGCGCTATAATGTTTACTACAACGGAAACATGGCCTACATCGATGGTATGCTAGAGAAAGAAACAGGCAATCATGATAACTACACCGAGCTACTACCACTATATACGGTGAGCAATAAAAATAGCAAAGAACTGGGGAAAGGCAATTTCGAACGAGCCATACTCAAAAGCGAAAAGGCTATTCAGCTGCATAGTATTAAGCGACGCCCCACTTGGGACAAGAGTAGGCGCAAAACCCAACGAGACATCGAATGGCTAAACCGAAAAGAATACAACCCCTTTATGTGGCGCGTGTGGATGCTCATGGGCCGTTCGCAATTTCATAAAGGCGACTTCGACCAGGCTGCTTCCACATTCTCGTACATGGCTCGACTCTATCGCACTCAACCACACATCTATGCCAAGGCCAGAGCCTGGCTAGCCAAAACCTATATACAGCAAGGATGGATGTACGATGCCGAAGATGTTATCCGCAATATGAGCCGCGACTCGATGGACTGGCGCGCAGTGAAAGAGTGGGATTACACCCACACACTCTATCATCTGCATGCGCAAGAGTGGCCTAAAGCCATCAGCTATCTTCAAAAGGTTATTAAACATGAGATGCGACGCAAACAAAAGGCGCGCCAATGGTTCTTGATGGGGCAGCTGCAAAGACTTGTAGGCAACCGCGATGCAGCTTATAAGGCATTTAAAAAAGCGGCATCGATGCACGCTTCTTACGAACTCGACTTCAATGCACGCATCGCACAAACCGAGGTTCTAGCGCAAGGACAAGCCAAAAAGATGATCGCCAAGCTGCGACGAATGGCTACCAACGACAATAATCGCGACTATCTCGACCAAGTGTTTTACGCCATTGGTAACATATACCTTGCTCAAGGCGACACGGCTAACGCCATTTTGGCCTACGAAAACGGAGGAAAACGTGCCACACGAAGCGGCATTGAAAAGGGGGTGCTGATGCTTAAACTCGGCAATGTGTATTGGCAAAAACAACGTTTTGCCGATGCTCGCCGATGCTACAACGAGGCCTTAGGCATGCTAGACAAGGAACGAACCGACTATGAAGTGCTTTCGCAACGTTCGAAAGTGCTCGACGAGCTTGTGCCTCACATTGAAGCGGTGCAACTGCAAGACTCACTCCAACGCCTTGCCACAATGGCCGAACCAGAACGCAACGCTGCCATCGACCGCGTTATAGCTGCTCTTAAAAAGAAAGAAAAAGAGGAACGCGACGCACAAGACCAAGAGACTGCTATACAAACCATTGCTCAAAACAGTGGCTCGTCAAGTATTTCAAACAATCAGACACCCGCCCAACGCTCACAACAAGGTGGCGGATGGTATTTCTACAATCCCATTACTGTGAGCCAAGGCAAAGCGGCTTTCGAAAAACAATGGGGAAAACGAGACAATATTGATAACTGGCAACGACTAAATAAAGCGGCCGTGGCTCTGAACAATGCTCCTAACGAGATGCCACAAGCACAAAGAGACTCGCTCGTGGCCGAAGAAACGCGCCGCGACTCCATGCAACGTGCCTTGCAAACTGCTGGTAACAACCCCCACAAACGCGAATACTATCTGGCCCAAATCCCTTTCACAACCGAACAACGCCAGGCTTCCGACCAACTTCTTACCGAGGGGCTGTTCCACTCGGGCGTTATTTTCAAAGATAAACTCAACCTTCTCAACCTCTCTGAGAAGGCCTTACGCAGACTCACCAACGCTTATCCACACTTCGATAAGATGCCACAGGTGTATTATCACTTATTTTTGCTCTACATGCAAAAGGGCGAAAAAAACACCGCACAACACTACTCCAACTTGCTCAAGCAGCATTATCCCAAACACGAACTTACCGAACTGGTTAACGACCCATATTATTTTGCCAACGCTCAACGTGGCGAACATATTGAAGATTCTATCTATGCCGCCACCTACGATGCCTTTAAAGCCGAAGACTACAATACTGTTAGGCGCAATGCACAAGTGTCGGCCACCAAGTTTAAGCATGGTGCCAATCGCGATAAATTCCTCTTTGTGGAGGCTTTAGCTATGCTTCACGATGGCAACATCGATGCTTGCACCTCAGGTCTGCAAACACTGGTGCAACAATATCCGCAAAGCGAACTCAGTAAAATGGCTGCCATGATTGTTAATGGCATAATGGCTGGCAAGCAAGTACAGGCGGGCGGGTTCGACCTTAACAATGTTTGGCAACGCCGAACGGCTGCCGCCAACGCTGAAGATAGTCTTAAAGGTAAACAGTTTAGCAACGATCGCAACGCCAATTTCCTCTTCGTGCTGGCCTATCAGCCCGACTCGGTGAACGAAAACCAACTGCTTTTTGCCTTGGCTAAATATAATTTCACCAACTATCTGGTGCGAAACTTCGAGATACGTACCGAAACCGACAACGAGTTACGCTTAATGACCGTGAGCGGTTTTCGTAATTTCGACGAGGCCTTGCAATATGCTCGCCAACTTCAACGGCAAACGGCCATTACTAAAAAGCTGAAAAATGGGCGTTCTATCGTTATTAGCGAAGACAACATGCGCCTACTTGGCAAGGAATTTAGTTTCGACGACTACGACCAATATTACGCCAAACACTTTGCACCGCTAAAGGTTAGCACCTTCCAGTTGCTCAACGAACCGACCGAAGTGGTGCAACCCGAAGCGCCTGTAAGACTCCCCACCGTCGAAGAGGTAGACCGCGCGCTGGACAACGATTTGATTGTGCCCGACGAAAAGACGCCTTTGCAACGCGAAGACGACACCTACCCCATCGCCGACGAACCCAAACAAGGTGCTAACAACCAAAGGGCAACAAACAAAAGCAACAACGATGCCACCGTGATTGAAACGCCCAAACAACCCCAAAAGCAACCCGACGATGGCACAATCGTGATTGAAGACCCTGCACCAAGCAAGCCTAAGGCACAACAAGGCTCTTCTACTGCCACCCCAAAGGTGCAGCAATCGGCCACGCCAAAAGCAAAAACTACAAATCCCCCCACGCAGTCAAAAGGCAAAACGCCAACCAAGACAGAGACCAAAACCCAAAAGCAGCCTACAAAGACTGATAAAAAAGAGGATACGGGCATTGACTTTAAAGACGACTTGGATAAAAAGAGCAAGAAACCCGAAACAAAAAAGACCTCTAGCGCTAAGCGAGACAACAACAAAACGCCTGCAAAGCAGAAACAAAAAAACAACGACCCCGATGATGAGTATTACGATTTAGAAGGATTTTAGACAATGAACAACGGACTGATTTTATGGGCCGATGACGAGATTGAACTACTCAAGGCTCACATCATATTTTTAGAAAAAAAAGGTTACGAGGTAGTTACCGTCACCAATGGCATGGATGCATTAGACCAATGCACACAACGTAACTTCGACCTCATCATGCTAGACGAGATGATGCCTGGCATTTCGGGACTCGAAACGCTGCAACGCATCAAAGAGATACAGCCCGCCACACCTGTGGTGATGTGCACCAAAAGCGAAGAAGAGAATATTATGGAACAGGCCATTGGCTCTAAAATAGCCGATTATCTTATCAAGCCTGTTAACCCTAGCCAAATTTTGCTCACGCTAAAGAAAAATATTCACCGAAAAGAGATTGTTTCTGAAGTGACTCAAACGGGCTATCAGCAAAACTTCCAAGACATTTCCATGCAGATAATGGACTGCAAAACTCTCGACGATTGGCGCAAAGTCTATCGCCGATTGGTGCACTGGGAACTCGAACTAAGCAACACGGGCAGCAGCATGGCTGATATTTTAATAACACAAAAAGAAGAAGCCAACAACGGATTTGCCAAATACGTAAAGACCAACTACTTGAACTGGGTGGCCGAAGGGGCATCCACTGCCAACGGACGCCCTGTGATGAGCCCCGACCTCTTCAAACATTCCATCTTCCCTTTGCTTGATAAAGGCGAAAAAGTGTTCCTTGTTGTGCTCGATAACTTTCGTTACGACCAATGGAAAATGCTCGAAAGCGAGATTGGAGACCTCTTCGACATCGACGAAGACATGTATATTTCCATTCTGCCCACCGCCACGCAATATGCCCGCAACGCCATATTCAGTGGCTTGATGCCAAACAAAATCGCCAAAATGTTCCCCGAACTATGGGTCGACGAAGACGAAGCTGAGGGTAAAAATCTCAACGAAGACTTGCTCATTAAAACCCAAATTGAACGTTATCGACGTCGCGACACCTTTAGTTACACCAAAGTAAACACCTCTGCAGATGCCGAAAAACTGCTAGAACACTTCTCACAACTGGCGCAAAACCACCTTAACGTGATGGTGTTCAACTTCATCGACATGCTCTCGCACGCCAGAACTGAATCGCGCATGGTGCGCGAACTGGCCAACAACGAGTCGGCTTACCGCTCCATAACCATCAGCTGGTTCCGCCATTCCATACTGGCCGACCTCTTCAAACGGCTTTCGCAAAGCGATTTCACCGTGGTGCTCACCACCGACCACGGCTCTATACGCGCATCAAAACCCGTAAAAATTGTAGGCGACCGCAACACCAACACCAACCTACGCTATAAGTTGGGCAAAAACCTCAACTATAATTCCAAGGAGGTGTTCACCATTAAAGAGCCACACAAGGCACAATTGCCATCGCCAAACATCAGCACCAGCTACGTGTTTGCCACTGGCAACAGCTTCTTTGCCTACCCCAACAACTACAATTATTATGTATCGTACTACAAAGACACATTCCAACACGGGGGAATAAGCATGGAAGAGATGCTCGTGCCTCTGATTACCATGCGCCGCAGACGCTAATCAACCCTTTCGAAGCGACAACAACCCACATAAATAAGCATTAAACCGCCTAACCAAGGGACAAACGAACCCGCGGAAAGACAAAACCCATAACGAATAATGACACTTACAATCACATCTCTGGCCCAAATACATCATGTGGCCAAACAATTTATCGACAATATCAGCACTGGTAAGGTGTTCGCCTTTTACGGAAAGATGGGCTCTGGCAAAACCACTTTCATCAAAGCCATCTGCGAAGAGCTGGGTGTTACTGATGTTATCACCTCGCCAACCTTCGCCATCGTAAACGAATATCACAGCGAACAAACACCCAAACCCATCTTCCACTTCGACTTCTACCGCATTAAAAAACTCGAAGAGGTGTACGACATGGGCTACGAAGACTATTTTTACAGTGGCTCACTTTGCTTTTTAGAGTGGCCCGAACTCATCGAAGAGATTCTGCCCCTCGATGTTATAAAGGTGAAAATAGAAGAACAAACAGACGGAAGCCGCACGGTGACGTTTTAAAACTCACGCGGTTGGGGGTTCTGTGCATAGAGAATTGGTACATAACAATGGTGTTTTAAGCCTATATGCACCAATTCTTATATACTATTCTCTTATTCCCTGCGCCTTGCCCTTTTTTTCGCGTCTTTGCCATCACCAACCACAATACGTTTTCTTCACTTCTGCACATCTATATTTCTTCTTAACAGAACCTATACATCGCTAATCAAATTATACCAACCCACATTATTCTTTCTCAAACTTTAAAAGAAATATTGGCGCTCGGTAAAACTTTTTTATGCGTATAAAAGTTTTTACCAGACAGCAATAAATAAGAAACAAAGAAAAGAACTTGCACACTTTTCAATCCCAATCGGCCATTAGAGCCTAAACAGATTTGAGTTAAAGACTGAACCTAAGCTTACTTTTCCTTAATCGGCGCAGAATCTAACGATAAATCAGGGTTTAGGTTTTACCACTAAGCTATATGGCAAAACAGTTGCGCGCTGCAATACAACAGAGGCAACAGCAATCCCCACACAAATACAAACGCCACACCCGAGAGAATACGGATGTGGCGTTTTTGTTTTATACACTTTCTCCTTACACCTTATTTATACAGCCTATCGTGCAAATAGCTAACACGACAGATATGCAGACCTACATCGGATATACCTGGCAGCATATCGCGTTTCATATCGTGATAAATGCTCACCACCAAGCTATCACCCTCGCGCAAATCGGGTTTGGCAATGGGGAAACTATATTGGTAATAGCTGATACCACGCGTCAGCCTTGTGCCATCGGGTTTGCTAAACGTGCAATTGACGGTATCGGTTAGCACGGCGTTTCCGGGCACTATGCGCTGCTTAACAATAAGCGTGGCAGCTGTAAAAGGGTAAGCGCCATTGATGCGCACGTCTAATTGCTGGGCAAAAACGCCACCCTGACGTAGCCGAGGCACATAAAACTTCAGGGTGTCGTTTTTCTCCCATCCGCTCACCGATGTGTGACTGTATCGATGGTAGACGGTGTCTATGCTGCATGCGCTCATCATGACGACCACAAGGGCCACCAATGCGCTGTACAATAAACGCTTCATGGGTTTGCTATTCTTATTTCTGCTGTTGACCATTGCCAGGCTGCGAGCCCTGCCTTCTTTGGTTTTCTCTGCGGGGCCGATTAGCGTTGTTATCGTTTTTGCCCTCTTGAGCACGCTGCTGTGGTTTTTGTTTGCGTCTTTCGGGCTGCTGTTCGCGCTGTCGCGGTTGTTCCTTCCGTGGTTGTTGCCCATTTTGAGGAGCAGCAGCTTCGCGTTTATCAGCTTTCTGCTTATTGTTGTTTTGACGTTTGGGCCGTTTGTTTTTGTCGAACCTACTCAGGTCGGCATTGGCCAAGAGGTCAATGGGTTTGTCGGCAGGTTTTCTGTGACGTTCTTCTTCCAGCACATCAGGTTTCTCTCCACGTCTATTCATTTCGATAACCGTTCTAGCTCGCTCGGCCGAGATTGTTACGAGGTTGGCCGCAAGGTTTTTATCCGTAGAGTAAGTAACCGTACCCGCCAAAATATCTGTTTTGAAAACAAAGTATTCGGCATCTACCGTGTGTAACGAAATCTCTTTGCTTGGCATACGTTTAGCAGCCTCCACGTAATTGTCTACTTCGTAATTAAGGCAGCATTTGAGTTTACCGCACATACCAGCAAGCTTTTGAGGATTAAGCGAAATATCTTGAAAGCGAGCAGCATTGGTGTTAACCGAGACAAAATTTTTGTTCCAAGTGGCGCAGCACAGTTCTCTTCCACAAGGTCCTGTTCCGCCAATACGTCCCGCTTCTTGGCGTGCGCCAATCTGTTTCATTTCTATACGCACGTGGAAAGTATCGGCCAGCACCTTAATAAGCTGTCTAAAGTCTACGCGTTCGTCGGCAATATAGTAGAAAATGGCCTTATTGCCATCGCCTTGATATTCCACATCGCCTATTTTCATTTTCAATCCCAGGTCTTTTGCTATCTGTCGACTTTGTATCATGGTGTCGTTTTCACGACTTTTTGCCTCCTCATACTTATCCAAGTCAACGGGCTTTGCCAGTCGGTAGATGCGTTTGATATCATCGGCCGACTTCAAGTTGGCTTTTTTTATTTGCAAAGCCACGAGTCTTCCCGTAAGCGTAACCACGCCAATATCGTGTCCAGGACTTGCTTCTACTGCCACGATGTCGCCCTTAGTGAGTTGCAAGTTGTTCACATTATGATAATATCCTTTGCGTGTATTTTTGAATTGCACCTCAACAAGGTCGGTTTTATCGGGGTCGTTCACCACGTCGGCCAACCAGTCGTAGGTATTCAGTTGGTGGTCCGACCTGCAACATCCGCCGCAACACAGTCCGCGGTCGCTGCCGTTGGCCACCTTGAATTTCATATTTTTATAATCCATTTGTTCGTATTGTTTATATGTTGGCGGCCCAAACTTCGCCTTTATCGTGCGAAGAAGTGCCGGAGAGTGCAATTTGATGAAGGCATTGCCAGGCCCTATCCCAGCCATTAAAGCAGGTTATATAAGATGTAGGTCAGCTCGTGGTGGCCCTTTATGCCTTTTTGATATAGAGAATCATGTTCACGGCATAGTCGAAGAACACCACTTTGGCATTGGCATTCTGCGAGATGTCGCGAATGCAACGGTCTATAAGTTCAGAAATCTCCACAATATTTTGCTCGTTAACAAAGCGAGCGAAGTTCTTGGCGAAGTTTTCTTCATCTCGAGACATATACACTAGGTCGTCGATGCCGAAGTTAAACATAAAGTTTTCGCGCATCAGGCGAGCAAAATAGGTGAGCATTCGTTTTTGTTTTTCGCGCCCATAAGCAGCCACGGCATCGCTCCATCGGCGCAATTCGCGGATGTTGCGTTGATAAGCCAGTCTCATGAGCATGATAAACATGTCGAGAAACAATTTGTTTTCGTTGTCGGCGCTAAGCTCTGCCAGGGCATTAGTCCAGCTACCGTTGGCCAGTCGTGCCACTCGGCGAGCATCGTCGGCGTTGATATTGCGTCTTTCCACAAGCGCCTGCTGCATGTCGGCCACAGTTATCGGTGGCAGGTCTAGGCGTTGGGTTCGGCTTTTGATGGTTTCGAGTAGCTGTTCGGGTTCATGACACACAAGGATGAAGAGCGTTTGCGCTGGTGGTTCCTCAAGCAGTTTAAGCAATTTATTGGCGCATTCCTGGTTCATACGTTCGGCCATCCACACCACAGCCACTTTATATCCGCCTTGGCTCGACTTCATGCCGAGTCTTTTCATCAACAAATCGCTTTCGCCCACGCCCATTTGTGCCTGTTGGTTGGCGGCATCCATTTGTTCAAGCCACAGGTCCATCGTGGGATAGAGTGTTTTTTGCAGCATCTCGCGCCACTCGGGTGCAAAGTCTTCACTGCTCATTTTATGTTCGCTAGACGTGCCAGCGGGCCGAATAACGGGAAACGCAAAATGCAAATCGGGATGTTCGAAGCGGCGCATCATGGCACACGAGGCGCATTGCCCACAAGGCTGATTGCCTTGGGCATGGTTTTCGCAAAGCAAATACGATGCGAAAGCCAGAGCCATGGCCATTTTCCCGCTTCCTGAAGGGCCACAAAACAACAGCGCATGAGGCAACCTATTGTGGTGCACCATGCCTATAAGCCTACGCTTAACATCGTCTTGCCCTATCACATCGTTCCAGTTCATAAAATATTTTTGGCCACTTCATAAATAGAATCAACTGCCGACACCGTGTAGAAATGTATTCCAGGCACACCGTGTTGGTAGAGTTCGCGACACTGTTGTGTTGCCCATTCCACACCCAAGGCACGTGCGTCGTCGTCGGTTTTACATTTAACTATTTCGCTAGCTAGCGCAGTGGGCAGGTCGCAATGGAAGGTGCGGGGTATAACCGTAAGTTGCGACAGTTTGGCAAAAGGCTTAATGCCAGGCACGATGGGGATGGTAACCCCCTTTTGGCGAGCCTTTTCCACGAAGTCGAAAAACTTTTGGTTGTCGTAAAAAAGCTGTGTTACGGCATAAGTTGCTCCAAGCTGTTGTTTTTGTAGCAAGTAATCAATATCCATATCGAGGTTGGGCGCTTCCTCGTGTTTCTCTGGGTAGCAAGCCACGCCATATTCAAAGCTTTCACCGGGGTGCTTCATGGGTGTGCCATCGGCAAAAAAGCCTTCATTAAATCGGTTCACCTGTGCAATCAAGTCGGTGGTGTGTGCGTGTCCGTTGGCTGTTGGCGTAAACATTCGTTCGTCTCTAGCCTTGTCGCCTCGCAGCAAAAGCAGGTTTTGAATGCCAAGAAACTGGAGGTCGAGCAATTCGTATTCAATACTTTCAACCGTTGCGCCACTACAAATAACGTGCGGAATAACGGGTATGCCATAACGTTGCTGAATGGCAGCAGCAATGGCAATAGTTCCAGGGCGTCGACGAATGCGATCGCGTTCGTATTGTCCGTTGTCCAATTCACGATACACAAACTCGCTGTTGTGCGTGGTTATGTTGATGTAATTGGGATTAAATTCTCGCAATTTATCAATGGTACGAAACAGTTGTGCCGTTCCGTTGCCTTTTAATGGGGGCAGCACCTCGAACGAAAGTCCCTTAGTAGCCACCTTTTTATTTAGAAAATCACTTACTTTCATTGATATATGGTGTTAAAACTGCCTTGTGAGCAGTTACACATTTGTTTATGGTGGCGAGCTACTTCTCTTCAATAAAATCTACATACTCGCCTTCGTTTTGTTCAAATATCTTTTGGTTTATGCGTTCAGAAGTGCGATGGTCTATAATCACTTCGCCTTCTTTGCCTGCACGTTGTGCTGATTGGGCATTGGTATTTGTAGCTGTGGCATTGTTGAATGTGCGCATTGCTTGACGAACAGACTTGATGATGCGTCTGAACACCAATAAAAAAACCACCAACAAAATAACCAAAACCGATAGCAAGCCAATACCTATCGACTTAAATATAAATTCCATGCCTATTGTTTTTTAGTGGCATTTACATAAATAGAAAGCACCACATACCATGCAATGATGATGGCAAAGGCCAACACCTTAAATATAATGAGCAAGGGAATACAGCTCAACACGAAGATATATTTTATCTCGTTACCCTTCCATCCCCATTGTTTGAACTTGAGTGCAAACATTGGCAGTTCGGCCACTAACAACCAACAGCTTAACAACATTAGGCCGATAAGAGCCAGTGGCGCCCAATTAAGGGCTTGCATCTGCCTATCGAGCCCCAAAAGAAGCGAGCCCCAAAATAAGGCATTAGCTGGCGTGGGCAATCCGATAAACGATGTTGCCTGTCGTTCGTCTACATTAAACTTTGCCAAACGCAGGGCCGAAAAGGCTGCCATGAGGAAGGCAACATATGGCACTACGCCAGAAAATTGCCAGCGATAAATGCTACCAAAGGGATATTCTAATATTGAAAGTTCTTGAAAAAGCATCACCGAAGGAGCTAAACCAAAGGTGATGACATCGGCAAGCGAATCAAGTTCTTTACCAATGGGCGAAGAAACATGAAGTAAGCGAGCTGCCATACCATCAAAGAAGTCGAACACTGCTCCAACCACAATGAAGAGCATGGCCAGCTTTAGGTCGCCGTATATGGCAGCCATGATGGCCACACAACCCGAGATAAGGTTGCAACAGGTAATAGTATTGGGTATATGGCGTGTGATGATGTTAGCCATTAGCGGTGATCCTTATTATTTAAGCTTGGCCAAAACGGTTTGGTCGCCCGTGGTTAGTTGCCCCATCTTTACGCATATTTCGGTGCCCAAAGGCAGGAACACGTCAACGCGCGAACCCAGTTTGATAAAACCTAGATGTTCGTCGATGTAGCAATCTTCACCTGGTTTGGCATAGGTAACAATGCGTCGAGCCATGGCTCCAGCAATCTGACGGCAGAGAATATCCACGCCTTCGGGGGTAGTAATCACCACATCGGCATGTTCGTTTTCCTCACTTGCTTTGGGCAACCATGCTTTATGAAAGTTTCCGTCTTTGTGTTCCACCATTTTAACTTTACCGTCAACTGGGAACCAGTTGGCGTGTACATTAAAGAGGCTCATAAAAATAGATACCATAATACGGCGATCATGGAAGTAGGTATTCTCGTCTACTTCTTCAATCACCACAATCTTGCCATCGGCAGGAGCCACCACCACCTTCTCTGTCTCTCCATTGAACACACGGATGGGACAGCGAAAGAAGTTAATGATGATGCCATAGGGTATGCCGTATATCACCAAAAACGACCAAAAGGCCACTTTACACTCAAAAAGCATCCATAAAAGTGATGCTACCACTATCAGTATAACCCCTCCAAGCAGCAGTGTTTCAGTGCCTTCGCGGTGTATTCTTATCTTCTTTAGTTTCTTTATTTTATTGACCATTGGTGGTTGTTGCTTTTGTATTTGGATGCAAAGATAATGATTTTTAACGCATTAGACAAGTGCGTGTAAGATTTTCTTCACACTTCGAACGATAAATAGGCAAATTTAACGAGAAAGGGATGCTGTTTTACAGGTTTTTGGAGAACAACAAACCTATTGGCGCAAGAAAATAAATGCAAACTTAACCCGTTGGCGGAATTAATTTAGTGCGTATTTAATTCTTCCGATGGGTTTGTTATTAATAAAGTTGACATATTGTAATATGGTCAGCGCACTAATTTTCCCTATTATTCGGGCAAACAGACCATTTGTTATTTTCGCATAATTCCTGATAACCAAAAATTGATCTGTGAGTTGTGAGAAGAGAGTTTCAATCCTTTTTCTGGCTTTGGCAAAAGGGATTAATTTTGGTTTCCAATTCTTTTGGTTCAGCCTATATGGACATTCCAATCTAATGTGAGCCGTTTGGAAAAGATCGAGTTGAACATCAGCCCCTATATATCCCTTGTCGCCATAGATGTTACAGTCATGATAGACCAGCTTGACATCTTTCATATAATTGAGGTCATGCACGCTGGCCTTTGACAAGTCATAGGAGTGTATCACCCCACTTAACCCACAGAGTGCATTGAGCTTATAGCCAAAGTAATACATATTTTGAGATGCACAGAGGCCGAAATCCGGTGCTTGTGAGAAATCTCCCATTCGCCCCATCTTGCAACGCTTCCCTCTGGCAACCCTGCATACGGCTATCGGCTTGGAATCTACGAAGAATTGAGTTTCCCCACCGTCCATTT
>NZ_CALKQY010000024.1:0-139994 GCF_937990675.1 Hoylesella shahii
CTCTTCCATCTCATAATCAATGTGTCAAAGAACTATCTCTTTTTGATGATATTTATTACCGTGCAATTTTATTGCACCAGTACTAATATTTTATTATGAATTATTGCAGTTCGTAAAGTTTTTCTGTGTAGAATAGGTTTACTCCATGGTAGACGATAAAATTAATGTAGCTTTCATTACCTAACCTAGTGTTGTAGTTTTGTTAAATATGGTATTGAAACTTTACAAAATATGCTCTGTATAACACTCCATTCTAGAAGAAAAAGCAGTTCAAAAGCTGCTTTTTTGCATGTTTTTTGGTCGTCTTGCATTTATTTTTACATTGTTTTTAAGTGTTGCATCTGCATTTTGCACCATTTAGCCCTTCTAAATGGTCGCTGAATGGCAATTTTTCATCTTCACAAAAACTGTATTTACTGGCTAAAAAGGCCTTTTTTATATTAGTTTTTACTGAAAAAGCTGCTTGTTTTTTTATCATTCGTGTGGCTAAAAGAGCTCGAAAAATCTGTAAAAAGCAGCTTTTAGTCTTGCGTTTAGCACGAGATAGCACTGCGTTTAGCACGAGATAGCACTGCGTTTTGTAGGAGATAGCACTGCGTTTTGCTACAAATAGCATTTGATTTAGCTGCAAAAAGCCCGTTTTATAGTAAAAAGTGCGGATTATTTCAACGAAAACACGGTTTGTCAGCATTCACAAACCATTGTCTTTTTAACCCAAACAAACCTTCGCGAGAATCGATTATTTGCGAGCGAGTGGAGGTTGGTGAGCAAAAAAGGCACTCACAATGTTAAATTTTATGCTGAATATTTTACATAGCGAAGAGTGGCGACTTACATTGCTACGGATATTTTGTGGCTTATCAAAAAAATATAAGTTGCTATCATTGAGTGTTGCCCGTTTTGGGCTTACTTGTGGACATTTTGTGAGTTGTATCGTTTAATCGTTGTAGACCATGTTTACCAAAATACCATGAGAAACAACCATTGGCAATCAAACAAAATCAGTACAGACATTAACAGCCATTCAAGGCAACACAACACAAGGCATTAGTCTCTACTCTACATTTGGAGAGAGGCAGTGGGCATGGCATTGTTTTCCCACTAACAACCAATGCTTGCCTTCAGCGTCGGTAGTGGCGAAGAGATAATGTTCACCGCCGTCTTTCAGCTTCAGTTTTTTGCGTAGCGCATCAGGCTTAAGGGGGAAGTTGCGCGTGGCAATGTTGGCTTTTTCAATGCCTTGGAGCGCCGTTTTAAGCTCGTGCTTGTTAAACGAAGATACCGACACCAGTTTAAAGGCACGTCCAGGGAAGTTAGGCACTTCGTTGTTAGAGACAAAAAGGTGTGAGTTGGGGGCAAAGGCTTGCACACCCATCCTGCAGCACAGCAAACCAAAGCACCCCGATTTCATTATGGCTGCATGCGGTTCGTAGAGAAACATTCCTGCTTGGGGATTCGTTTGAAGAGTGGTTTGAGGTGTGTTTTCGGCTTCGGCAAGCATATAACGAAAACATGCACCATCGTTATAGCAAGTAATCTCGGTGTCATTAGTTGTGTAAACGTTCTGTTCCCCCTTGAAGTTCAGTTTGTTAAGAGGAGCGTCCGCGGAATTTTCGTTTGTCGAATGGTTGTTGCCATTATCTTCGTAACTACCATTCGTTATCAAGAACAACAACTCTTTACATTCGTTTTTCACAGCCACGATGTGCAATTGTCTTACCCAAGCGCCCAGTTCTCGAAGTTTAACCAATGCCAATTGCCAATGCAGCATGGGCGAAAGTTTCACAGCCAGAACCTTACATTTGGCTAAAAGCTTGGGTAACAGTTCTAAAACGTTAGGCGAACAGTGTTCAATCAGTACCGTTTTAGCCCCATTCTTATCCCTACGAGCAGGGTCGAGATAAATGCAACTGGTGTATTGCATACGCTCTAGATAGCTTTCGGCCTCGCAGCACACCACCTCGGCCTGGTTAAGATTAAGTGCTTGCAAGTTGTGTAGGGCTAGTTGGCACAGCTGTTGTTGGTGCTCCACGTAAGTGGCATGGGCAAAACGTTGGGCAATAAACGAAAAATCAACCCCGAAGCCCCCAGTGAGGTCAACGAACGAGGTGTGTTCGCGCTTGTTTGTTAGTTGTTCGTCGTTGGTAGTATTGCGCTTAGTTTTTTGTGTTTTGCCCTTCAGTATCAAATTGTTAGTTATTTGCCACACCACGTCTGCCTTATATTGAGCAGTGGTTTGCGACGAGCATTGCTCCATAGAGAGGTGAGGCGGATACAAGATATTGGGGTTTTCGGCCCACGAAGGCAGTTTCTGACAAGCCGTTTGCCAACCCGCAATTTGGTCAAGGGCAAAAGGGAGGTCAATGTTTGGGGTGTTATGTTTGGTCAAAGCCAGTTGGGGCACGCTGTCGTTTCTATGTTGAGCAATGAAGTGTAGCGTTTCGTCGTTTGTTAGCATGTGGAGTTTGGGGGTTTGGGGTGAAGTGTGGGTTAGGCTTTTTAGCCGTGCAATGCTTGCCAAGGAACTGTTCGGTGCAGGCAAGGAGTGGCTTGCAGGGCATAAAATGGTTGTTATCCGTGTACCTATAATCAACGTTAAGGCCTTTTATTTATTGTCTGCCGTCTTACAAATATGTATGGCTGGGCATGCAGTGGTGATAAAAAAAGCCCCCACAGGCGTTTTATGGCCAATGGGGGCAATAGTTAGGATTGAGAAAGGTGGTATATCTTAGCAGCTTTGTTGTGTAAACCATAGTGCCGCGAAAGGCGAAGGGTTAGCAATGCAGCTAAGAAATACTTGGTTGACGCTTATTGATAAACGTTGAGTTCGCCAATAGCAAGCGTTCTCGAAGAGTTAGCTTTTATGTTGGTGAGTCTGATATATTGGCAATTAACAGGCTTAGTGAAGCGCACAACGAAGGGATTAGCATTGGCAATGTTAGCCGAAGAGTTGGTAATCTCGCCTTGTTTTGTCCATGTAATCCAGTCTTTGCTAGTTTCAACCGTTAAGGTTTTAACTGTCCAGTTGGTATATCCAGTAGCGGGCAACACTTCGAAAGCACTAATCAAGGTGGGGTTGTCAAAGCTAACCACAAAGGTGAAAGGTCCGTTAGAAACGTAGTTCCACCACATGTTGTAAGCGCCGGTGCTACCGTCTGTTAGCTGATTAACGGCAGAGTTGTAGCCATCAACCACCCAGTAGTCTGAAGTGCTCATAGCAGTAAGTCCATCGGTGTTGCCATCATCCACCAGGTTACTTTCCTTATAGTTAATGGTGATGTTCATATTGCCGTAGTTGCTAGCCACGTCGACCCCTTGTGCAGCGTTAAGTGTTAGCGTAACGGCACCTTTAGAGCGCGAAGTGAGCAGTGTATCGAGTGCAGCGCCCTGCTGAGCAACCACTTTGATGGGTTCGGTAGACACCAATGCACCCTTAGCAATGGTAACAGTAGGGGTGAGAATGTTAACAGCGCCTTTATCCAAAGCAACAGCACCATCAGTTTTAGTAGCCGAAGGATTTTCGGCAACGCTCACTTGGAGGTCTTTGTCGAGTGCCGAAGAAAGGCGTACATAAAACTCAACCGTATCTTTTTTTACGATAAGTTCGCCATTGGCGTTTACAACGTTTAGCTCACCTTTGTTGCCTTGGTTAGCCAAGTCGTGAATGTAAAGTTTAGGAAGGTTGCTTGTTTCGGCCACAGTGTAGAGTGGAGTACCCACTTCGGGTTCGCTTTGGCAGGCAGTAAGCATAGAAGCAAGCCCTATGAAGGCTGGCAGGGTTATCTTTAAGATTGATTTCATATGGATAATCTTTCGTCTGAATGTTAATTAATTTGCGTTTGTGCAACTTGCCCCTAAAGCATAAATGCGCCATGAGGCAAGTTGCCGAAAGCTATAAATTATTTTCCGTCGATGCGAACGTTATGAATCCAGGTAGGAACAGTAGTAGCCTTACCTTCGTTGCCGTGTCCGGTGGCATCCTTAAAGGTGTCGCCGCTTCCCTCGTTCATCTTCCAGTAAGCTTCCAGACCATCGCTAGAGGGGTCGCATTCGTACATATCGTTAATAATTTCGTTTTGAGTACGAGCCTTAGTCCACAAACGAAGTTCACTTACTTTTACGTTAGATACGAAGTGTGTGGCGCTAGCAAAACGCATAATATTGCTCAAATTAACCACCTTTCCAGGCAAATCCATCGAAGAATCGAGTTTACCGTTGACGTAAATCGAAAGTTTTGTTCCTTCGCAAACAAATGCCAGGTGATACCAAGTGTTGGTTTTGAACAGTTGCTTGCTATTAAGCTGCGAACCTTGTGTTTTAATCTGTAGGCGGTTACCTTCGATGGCAGCGTCACCAAAGCGCGTATAGATTTCGCCTTCCTTACCCGATGGTGCCCAGCCACCGAAGAGCATTTGGTTGTTAAGTTCACCAATTTCAGTACCCAGTTGGTCGATATTCACGTTCATTTCAACCGTCCACGAAGTGAGGGCATATTCTTTACGCATGTTGAAGGTGATGCGCGAAGCGTAGTTGATAACAGGAACGTCTTGGCGAACCACTTGAGCCATGACGAAAAGTATCTTACTGCCCGACTCGAGCACCTCGTTAACGCCATTCTTGCTTTTTAGTTTAAGGGCAAGAGCATATTTTTTACCAGATTCTTTGATAGAATCGGGGAACGTTTTCACCGTAATTTTCACGGGAGTAGAAGTTATCTCACCAGCTTCAACCGTAGCTTCGGTGTTAGAGAGTTCGTACAAGCTACTTGGCAAGGCCACATATTTGGTAGAATTACGTTGGTTGTATTCTGCCAAAGCAGCTTCGTCGACAACGGCTTCGAAAGTGCTTGTTTGTTGAGCAGGAGAAGAAAGCCTTACGATAATAGGCTGTTCTACAACGTCTTCGCCAACGGTGAGTCTTATCGAAGTGTTGCCGTTGGTTTTTGTATCATCCCAAAAGGCCTGATTTGTAAGTACGCTGTATTCTGCATTGTTACAAGCAGTAAGTGCGAGGGCAGCAAAAACCATTGCAGCCACCTTTTTTGTTATGCTGTATTTTTTCATTCTAGCTAATGGTTAGATATTATTACTTAATCGAAGGGTTCATAATTTGGATAGCTTTGCGCAACCAGGGGTAAGTGGTTTGCGCCGAAGACTGTCCGTATTCGTACTCCATGTGGTACGAACCTACGCCACCCTTCTTGTAGGTTTTACCATCGTAGGTGGGTTGCCAGTAAGCCATACCCAAGAGCGAGGGGATGGTTGTACTCAATTTGGTAGTGAAATTAACGCCACCTTTTGCGGCATAGTTTTCAAAGTTTTCGCAAACAATAATTTTCTTTGCTACTTCTTCAGCCGACATTTTGTTTTGGAAGTGGTTGATTTGAACAGCCAAACGGTCGTTTAGTTCATAGTCGCTTGTTGTGGTGTAGGCCTGAAGGATGAAATAATCGAAGTGGTTGCCTAGTGAGTCGGGCAGAGCATTGGGCTCACCGTCTACAACGAGCATCTTGTTGGTGCCCGATTTTGGGCCGATGCGCTTACTCAGGGCCTTAACGAATGCAGGCATAACACCCTGTTCGGTCCACAATTCTTTATCGGTGGCAAAGGGTTGAGCAAAGTTGGGTTCGGCATCGATGTCGAAACCATCATAACCATACTTGTCAATGCTATCGCAAATGGCGTTAGCATATTTCTCGGCAGCAGCAATTCTCGAAGCGTTGGTGTCGCCCCAGCCCCAGAATTCTTTTCTCCATTGCTTCCAAGTGGTTCCGGCAGCCGCTTTATCGGCTGGGATAGGCGGTGTAAGTTGGTCGCCAATGTCCATCACGATGAAACACATCAGCACCTTAGTGCCTTTCACTTTTTGTACAAACTCAAGGTCTTTCTTTTGTTTGTCGTTGAGGTTGCTCCAGTTTCCCCAAAGCGAAACGAAGTCGACACTGTCGGGAAGTCCCTTCAGCGAGTTGTTAAGCATAGCCGCTTCGCCAGTCCAGTTACCAAACCAGCCGAAAGATTTTTCGTGATCACTGTTTTTGTATTCGCGCAATTTAGCGTAGTATTCTTCGCTTTTGTTGGTAACGGTAAGGTTTGTTGGGTCCTTAATTTCGGTATCCGTCCAATCGCTGCATGCCGTTAGAGCCATCGAAGCAGCCGCAAGCCACAGCAAGGTTTTATTTTTAATATTCATCGAATTCTTATTTTATTGTTGTTGAGAATGTGTGTAAGTAAGAAGCGCGCCTAGCAGAAGCGAAAAAGGGTGAAGGGGTTGGCGGTGAAAGGGGCTTGTTGTTTGAGTCTATACTTTTTGAGTATAGGTTGTTGACTGCCAAGCTTTGGTTTCAGGTCTTAACACCCTCACTCTTTTCTCTTCTTATCGTTTTTAACTTCTTACGTCTCTAACTTACCTTGTTATTTCTTTTGCCACCACATTTTGGCTGCATAGTCGTCCGTTCCACCAATCAACTGCACGGCCTTGCGGTAGTTAACAGGGTTTTTGGTTAGCTCGTCGTTTGCGAAAGGAATGCGGTTGGGAACATCGAGATTGTAGCCCGAAGTGCTTTGAGCCACAGGGAACACCTTAGGATAGCCTGTGCGTCGTATTTCGCTCCAGGCTTCTTGTCCGTCGGGGAACAAAGCAATCCATTTTTGAGTAATCAGACGTTCAAGCTTTTTCTCATCGGTAGCGGTGTCGTCCCATTTGATGGTAATAGAGCTAACAGCAGCAACGTTTTGTCCGTAACCACCGTCTGCATCGGTGTAGTTGGCTTGTGTGTTGGTGTTATTTGACAGATAGCTAGAAGCACTACCCAAGCCCCATTGTTCGAACGAGAGTGATATAGCTCTGTTGTACAAGTCTTCAACGGTTCCACCCATTCCACTCCATCCTGCTAGAGCACCCTCAGCACGACAGAAAGCCATTTCGGCAGCAGTGAGCCATACGCCACGAGTGTTCTTATCTACTTTGGCTTCAGAGTAAAGCTTGTCGGCAATGGTTTTGTTTTCAATCTTTGCACCAGCCAAACATCCGATGATTGTGCGAGTGGTAAACTGTTTTGCAGGTTTGAAATAGGCACTGAGACGCGGGTCTGAATAACCAGTGAGGAAACATTCTAGGTCGGCGCAAGCACGACTATCACCCCATTCAACCGATGTTTTGTATTGTCCGTTGGGTACATAAGTAACCGCGCAGTTGTCTTCATTGCTTGTAATAACGCCAGCAGCCACAGCTTCTTCTCCAGCTTTTTTAGCAGCAGCGGGGTCGGCATAGCGCATACGAATGGCCAATCTCAACTTTAAAGAATTGGCAAGTTTATACCACTTACCAAGTTGTCCGGCATATACCTTGTCGAACTCTTCATTTAGAGTTGTTTCGAGGTTTGGTTTGAGCAGTGTTGCAGCCGTGTCTAGGTTAGCAATGAGTAGTTTATAAACATTCTCTTGCGACGAGTAAGCGGCAGCATCAGCTTCAAGACCAACAGGAAGAGCGCCATACATATCAACATAGCGTTGATAAACCTGTGCGCGCAGCACCAAAGCTTGAGCGTAGAACACGCCTTTACGGTTTGTTTTTTCAACAATGCTATTGAAAGCCGAGGTGGCTTTGGGTAGAGAATTGTTGAAAGGCCAACTCACCCAGCCATTAGGAGCATTAAAGCGAGCAAAGTTTTTGTCGCTAAAGCCATTGTTGGCATAGGTCATAAAGCGTCCCAGATAGTTACCAATGAGGTCTTCGGTCATTTGGTAAGTATTCTCTTGTTCGGGGAAAGCCTCATTAACCAATTGGGTAAGAAACGAACTGGTGGCGTAGTTATCGCGGTCCAATTCCTCCTGTGATATCTTTTGTCCTGGTCGGTTTTCTTCTTCGAAGCCAGCCGTGCAAGCCGTTTGCATGGCGACACCTCCCACGAAGAGAGCTGCAAAGGCCATCGACTTGAATATATTGTTATTGCTCATTGTTGTATTCTTTATTTTGAATATCATATAAAATACGCGTGTGGCGTTAGAATTTCACTTTTACGTTGAAGCCCAACGAACGCAAGCTAGGTTGCATGAAGTAGTCGAAACCTTGATAGTATGTTCCGGTAGAAGCTACAGATTCGGGATCGAATGGGGCTTTGTTGTAAATGAAGAACAAGTTGTTGGCGGTTAGTCCAAGCGAGAGTTCCATGCCTTTAATCCATTTCTTAGGAATGGTGTAGCCAATGTGTGCTTCTTGCAGGCGTGCATTGGTAGCGCTGTAGATGTATTCGCTCCAGATGGGGTTGTCGCCACCCACGATGCGGTAGTAGTTTTCTGCACTAATCTTACCGCCGTTGATTTCTATACCACCGTTGTTGCGAGCGTCGGCCGTGCGTTTAGATACACCCCATGAGTCGAGAATGGCCTGTGTTTGCGACAACACGATGCCACCGAAGCGGGCTGTGATGAGGAAACCGAAGTTAAAGCCTTTCCAAGCAAACTCGTTTGAGAAACCGATGTTGGCCTTAGGTAATACCGAACCGCGATAAACGGCGTTGCTTAGGTTCTCTTGCATGATACCACCTGTGTTGTCGGTAGCAATATTGCCTTCGCTGTCGCGACGGAAATCGGTAGACATATAGATGTCTCCCATTGTTCCACCCTTCTTCAAAATAATTTCTGCACCAGAAAGTCCGCCTTTCTTAGCCACTTCTGTATCATCGTCGAACAGTTTAATAATTTTGTTTTGGTTAGAACTAAAGGTGAACGAAGAGTTCCAATCTAGGTCGCCGAAGCGATGATTATAACCCAACGATAGTTCAATACCGCGGTTGCGGATGTTACCCAGCTGGATATATTCCCTGTCGTAGCCACCTACAGAGATGTTGCGCACCAATGTTTGCTTGTGCGTGTTGCTCTGATAGAGTGTCAAGTCGAGTGTAAGGGCGTTGTTAAAGAAGCGTGCGGTAAGACCAGCTTCCCACGAGTCGGTACGTTCGGGGTAGAAAGTTTTGGGGAAAAGATAAGTCACCGTGCTGTAAGTTCCCGTTGCGGGCACGTATTCGTAGCGCCAAGGCGATGTGATGTTTGGCGAAATAGCGCTACCTACCGATGCCCACGATGCGCGAACCTTGAGGTAATTAATAAACTTGGGCATCTCGGTCATTTGTGAAATAACGGCCGACATACCTACTGAGGGGTAGAAGAAGGATTCGTTGCTGGTTCCGTCGAGCGCCGAATCCCAGTCGTTACGTCCTGTAAGGGTTAGGTATAAAATGCTCTTCCAACCCAATTCCACGTTCGCGAACAGCGAATTAACGGCGTGTTTGTGCAAATCGTAGATAGGACGGTTGTCGTTTGTAACCTCAGAGTAGTCGATGGCATTGGGGGTGAAGATGTTTGAGGGGGCTTTCAAACCGCCTTGATGGCCTTCGTTGTCGTATTTAGTTCTTGAGAACGAACCACCCACGTTGGCTCCAATAGAAAAGGTTTCGAACGATTTGTTAATGTTGGCCATTAGGTCTCCGTAGAGCGAACGGTCGTTAACCTTTGCATGTCCGTAATATCCATACTTCGAATGTGCAAAGAGGTCGATGGTTGATGCATAGCGTTTGTCTTCTTGTTTAACGGCTGCATCGTCCCAACGAAGTCTTCCCGTAACGTCCAACCAGTCGGTTACCTTGTATTTTAGGCTTCCGCTAAGCATATAACGGCTACGATTGTTTTCGCGAACCATACGATGTGCCACCCAATAGGGGTTTTGCATCTTCAGCGCATCGCCAAAGTTCCAGTTCTGCACATAGATGCCACGATTAGAATCGTATAGTTCGTAGGTGCGAATAGCATCGAAGCTTTCTCCACGAGGGAAGAGATAAACCGAGGTGAGGGGGTTAAACCATTGACCTTGAGCTGTAAGGTTGCGGTCGTTCTCAAGGATATAGTTCAATCCAAAGTCCAAAGTAAGCTTGTCGTTAAGCATACTTGTGGTGTTTCTGAACGTAAAGTTGTAGCGGTTATACTTGTTGTTGGGCAAGATACCTGCAGCGTTGGTGCTACCAACCGACAAATAGGTTTGGTTTTTCTCGTTACCTGCGGTAATTGCTACGTTGTTTTGTATGTTCGTACCCGTATTGAAGAAGTTCTTTGGTTCGTAGTTTCCGTAGGGCGAAGCTTGTTTGTCACCCCAACTGGTGTTACTACCGGGCTTGTTGATATATTCGTTTTGGAATTCGGGCATGATAAAGGGGTTAGCAAACTGTGTGCTGTGGCTAACCGTAACGCTAACCTTGCCTTCTTTTCCTTTCTTTGTGGTAATCATCACAACACCTTGTGCAGCAGCCGAACCATAAAGTGCAGCGGCAGCCGGACCACTAAGCACCGAAATGCTTTCGATATCTTCGGGGTTGATGTCGGCAATGCCTTCCGAACCGGGTTGCGATGCATACATACCACCCGTTTCGCCGTGCGAAGTGTTGGTAATTGGCACACCGTCGATTACATACAAGGCTTGGTTGCTTTGTGAAATACTCTTAGGACCACGCATCACCACGCGAGTAGCGCCACCCATACCAGCCGAAGAGGCATTAATGTTGATACCAGCTACCTTTCCGTTAAGCGAGTTCATGAAGTTGGTGCTCTTAACGGTAGTAAGATCGTCGGTTCCCACCTTCTGAACGTTGTAGCTAAGTGCTTTTTCTGAACGGCGGATACCAAGTGCCGTAACAACAACTTCCTCTATTTGTTTAGACTCCGACTCAAGCGTTACGCTTACGTTACCATTTGCAGGTACTGCCACTTCCATGGTTTTGTGTCCCAGGTAGCTGATAACGAGCGTTGCTCCAGTGTTGGTTGTGAGGGTGAAGTTACCATCAATATCGGTAACTGTGGCAGCTTGTCCGCCCTTAACACGAACGGTGGCACCGATAATAGGCTCCTTTAAGCTGTCGAAAACTGTTCCCGTAACCTTCACTTCATTACGGTTTTGTTGAAGATTGTTGGCCGCAGAGGCCCCGGCTTTTTCTGTTAGTTGCTTGGCAATCGCTGCCCCTTCTTGGTTGGGGATGGCGTTGTTGGCCATTGCGCCAGCGCTAATACTAACAAGGAAAACTGCCGTTGACAGGATTCTTTCCTTTTTCATAGATGCTATTTTGAATGACTTTTTAAATTAATGTTTCGTTGTTGGTGTGTGGCTACCCATTATCTGTGGTGCCGAAGATTGTATTTCTTTGTTTTTGCCTGGTGTTGGCATGTATGTGATGCTGGTCATCTCACTTGGTCGCTATGCAAATACGATGCGCCTACGCTGCTTGAGCAGAGTGCGCGATGCCATAGACCACACTTTTGGCGTGGTGAAGCAATACTCGACATAATGAATTACAGGGATGCGCTAACCCTTCCGAGCAACGTGGTGTGACTCAGTTTTTGGGGGATTGCGTCGTTTTGTTGGATGTTCCTAATGTTGTAAAACACGATTTTCTTATTGAATTAATTGCGCTGAGACCTGATGGTGTAGTCTGCGCATACTGTGTCAAGGTGAGAAGGGCGCTATTTGTTGGCCCATAACTTGATTTTTTGCCTGGTGAGTGATGCCCTAGGCCTGGTAGTGGGACTGTAAATGCGTTTGTTTCCCACTTAAAAATACGCCATAAATGGTGTTATTGATGTTTGAAAACTCAATCTTAACGAATGTTATCACTGTTGCAAAGGTATTGAAATTCTTGATATAAAACAATTATTAGTGGTAAATTAACATTCGTTATGCGTTTTCACTCCGTAGTCTTTTGCTTTTAATTTCGTGTTTAGGTCTCCTTTGTTTCGTGTGTTTTATGGCTGCTATTATGCTAGTCATTCTTCTGCTGCTGTGTGTTTTGCGTATTTCTCGATAGGATACGCGAATACTTCTTTATTAATATGGTGGTAAAGGGTCGTGGTTGGTTTGGCTTTACCTAACCAACCACAACACTTTTCTGTGTGCTATTCTTATTTGTAAAAGGTAGTTAACAAGCGAAAGGTTGTGATTTGGCCTTCTCTTGCTACGCCTGCTCCAGTATGTATATCTCTTGAGGCGGATAACGTGGGGCGAATTGTTGCTCCAGTCTTCATCCTTTCAAGTGTTCAACAGTCCCAAAGCCTGCGTTGTGCTTATTTATATTCCAATTCGGGCATGGGGATGTACTTCACTTTGCGGGCCTTCCAGGCTGTTAAAGCGGCCGTATTACCCATGTCGCGACGCAAGTCGTCTATGCGACAGCCATGAAGAAACAGGAACACATGGCGCCAGTGGGCCAGCTCTTCCAGTGTGGGAACAGTGCTAATGCTTTGAGTTGAGGCGTATTGTGCCATCACCTCGTTCACCAATTGCGTTGCATCGCCCTGCATCTTTCCTCTTACTATCAATTCGGCCTTGATGAGTTTCATTTCTGTTTCGTCGATGATAACCACGGGTCCGTATTTCTCTAAGCTAGTAAGATAGCGATGCCCATCTTTATTCTTGTCCGTCTTGATGGCTGCTTTCTCGGCATTTCCGTTGAGCGAAGCCACCAACGATGCGTCCACTTGGGCGTTAATCGCAGGTAGTCCTACGGCCGAATACAGTTCGTTTGCGCCGCCATTGATGTTGTACATAATGTCTACTTGCAGTCCATTGCTGTAGGCTTCGGGCCAAAGCGTTGCTGCCTCGTCATATTGTTGTCGTTGCATGGCTAGCTTCACCATCAGCATGCGCACCTGCTTCACTGCCGTTTGGGCAACAAATGCACCTTTTTTATCGCCCAACTCTTTGCTTGTGGCTTCGGTTAAAGCTTGCGAATAGTGTTGCTGCGCCTTGTTGAGCAACTCTTCGTTGCTAATAATCTCGTTGTTTATGCGCACGCCGTCGGCTTTATCGGTGCTTTGCGAGAACATTTTACCCAGCAGTTGGTAAGCCAATCCTGCGTAGAGATGCCCTGTGTATCGAGCATAGGCACGCACGGCATCGAAGTTTTCCGTTCCATCGTTGCTCAATTGCTGTTCCACTTGCAACACTTCTTCGGCCCTAGCCCTAAAGTTTTGCAGTTGGTTCCAGGTGTTGGCCACGTCGCTATTGGGCTTAACGTCGTCGTTTTTCAGTTGTTTATAAATCAAGAAGTTGGGTTTTTTGGTGGGTTCAATCTCATCGGTCATTGCTCCCGATGTGAGGAATGCTGCCGAAGCGGCCACGCCTGCCAATGTTTTCACGTTGGCAATCATGGCTCCGTCTTTCACTTCTTTAGTGCGAATGGTGGCCAACATGCTAGGCGTTACTATCTGTTCGGCAGTAATCATGTTGTTGGGTGTCTTGGCATTGTCTATCCAGCCATCGCACGATGTTAGGCAGATGGCCATGGCCATCGTTGCTATTGATAATTGTATTGCTTTCATTTTCATTTTTAAAACGGCATCACCCCAACCTCTCTCTAAAGAACGAGGGGAGTGAAGGGCCTTGTTAATTGATAGGGTTGCTGTAAACGGGTAAGGAGTTAAGATGTTAAGCTGTATGCCTTTGTCGTTAAACGGTAAACATTACTTGTCACTCCCTCAGCTTAAAAGTTTGTAAAGCTCTCAACGCGCTAGCTTGCCTATTCGTTATTTTGTTAACTCATCAAGCACATCACGCCCCCCTGGCCCTTTGAAGAGGGGATGGGGGTTAGGCTTCTTTCTCTTCTTAAAATTCTATTTGTAACGTACCTGTAAATGTTTTTGCCGAAGGCGCATTGGTTACGTCGCGCGACAAACTACCCATTCCACGTGTTTGGCGCGTTCCGCCGTTGGCTTCCACCTGTGGTTCAATACCGCTATAATTGGTAAAGAGTAGCAGGTTTTGGGCTGTAAACAGCAGTTTGGCGCCCTTCACTGCTCCTTTTGTTAGGCGTTGAGCCAATGCATTGGCGTTATAGCCCAGCGAAATAGACGACATACGCAGGAAATCGGCTTTCTCCACGTAGTTAGCTCTGCTTCTTTCGGTGCGTGCCAACTGTTCGGCCACGTTGCGATAGGCTTCTGTTCCAATTGTTTCGGCGGCCAGTTGTGCGCGTAAGTCTTCGCGTTTTTTCAGGTTATCGCCCAGTCCTGCCGTGTTATAGAAACTCTGGTTATACACCGATGCGCCAAGAGCCCAGTTAAATTTGGTGCTCAATGTGAGGTTCGAAAGCAGTCGAAGTTCAAACCCAAAGGCGCCATTAAAGTCGGGGAAGGGTTTACCCAGGTAATGATATTCGTCGCTTTCGCTTGCGCCAATGTATTTACCCGTGGCGTCGTATTTTGCTCCTGTCACCTCTTTATAATAGAAGGCGTAAGCGGGTTGCCCCTCTTTCAGCACGTTTGGTAGGTTCTCAATGTCCACACCGCCCGTGTCCATTACGCGGTTGCCTTGATAGTTAGCCGTAACAAAGATATTCAGGTCGGCCGTTTTGGCTGCGTTTTGCCATGCTTTCCAGTTCCAGCTTAGTTCCACTCCCCAGCCGTTTACCCTTCCCACGTTATGTGGTTCGTTGCCAATCCATCCGTTACTGCTTAGTAGGGGCGTGTAGATAATGGCGTCTGTGGTAAGTTGGGCATAGGCCGTTAGTCCTAGTTGGTGGCGTGCTGGCGTCCAGTCTAGTCCGGCTTCTATCTCTCGCATGCGTTCGGGACGGATGTTGTCGTTTCCTTTTTGTCCAGGAACAAGCAGCGGACCATAGGCCGACATGCCTTTAACCTGGTAGTAGGTGAAGGCATCTGTGGGGTAGGGCAGACGGCCCGACTCACCGTAAGCGGTGCGCACCTTGGCATTCCCCATGTTATATGCCACGCTTAACGAGGGGTAATAAATGCTAGCCACATTGCGACCGATAAGGTTCGAGGCATCTCTTCGCAAACCGGCGTTCACAAATAGGTGGTTGTCGTAGTTCAAAAAGGCTTCGCCATACACACCCCAGGTGCGTTGTTCAAAGCTTGTTTCCTCCACCGAGCGTTGTGCTGCTGCTGCGATGTTGTCAATGTCGGCAGGGAAAATCGAAGCAATGGTTTTGTTCATTGTTTCGCGTCGCTGTACTATTTGCGACAGCAGCGTTGCTGTTAAGTGCCATTTTGGTGCTAGTTCAAACTGTCTACTAGCTTTCCAGTCCCATGTAATATTTTGGTTACGACGGTTCGAAAGTGTCTTTGCGCCCTCGTCGTTAGTACCCAGCAGGTAGCCATAGGGTAGCGAATACAGTCCTTCGATGTGGTTAAGGTCCATACCCATTTGCGTTTCCAGTTTGATATCGTAGGGCAGCACATAAGCCAAACGCAGCGAGGCTGTCAGTCGGTCGTTGTCGTATTTCCATTTCATGGCGCGCCAAGTGCGTTCCGAAACATATCCCCATGGTTTTTGTGCACGCATCAGGTTCCAGATAGCATCGTTTCTTCCTTGTGCTGTTTGCGGTATGCTAATGTTTCCGTTTACATATCCCACAGCAAAGTTCAGTGCGAAAGCTCCTTGTTTTAGGTCGTATGCGGCGCGCAATGCGTGGCGCACATCTTTGTTTCCTGGCACAATTCCGCCTGTATGGTTTTCGTTAAGCGAGAAAAACAATTGGTTGCCTGGTGCAAAGTTCTTGGTAAAACTGGCGTAGGCACTGGCGTTATGCCCCGTAACAAAGAAGTTGTTGATGTCGGTGTTGTTCACAAACTGGGTGTATTCTCTAGCCTTAGTGCTCCATCCCACCGACACTTTGGCCGAAGCCGATAGCTTTCCGCGTTCAGCATTGGCTGTGCTTTGTCTTTTGGTGGTTATCACGATAACGCCGTTTGCGGCCTCCGCACCATACGAGGCTGCTGCTGCCGGACCCTTAATGATGTCTATTGATGCGATGTCGTCCATGGGTAGGTCGTTCAATGCGCTCATTGCGTCTTGCGCTGTGTTGATGTCCGATGTGTGCGAGTTGTTATATCTCACGCCATCGATGTACACAATGGGGTCGCGGTCCATGCTCAGTGTTGCACCACTACGCACGTTAAAGCGGATGGGCATACCCACCTTACCATTGCTTTGAAACATCTGCATACCGCTAACCCGTCCATCGAGCAGGTCGCTAAGGTTCGAGGCCTGTCCCTTGTCTAGCAGTTTCGTGGCATCAAGGTGAGCCACATCTGCGCCAATAGCCTTTTTGTTTCGTGCACTGGCAATACTAGCCACCACGTTCACTTCTTTGAGCATAACGCCTTTAGTGAGCGCCACCACAGTGTTTTGTTGTGTATTGGCAATGTTTACCTCTTTGTTTTCATAGCCCACATAGGTAACATTGAGTTTATCGCCTTGTTTGGCGTTAATCTTAAATTCTCCGTTCATGTCCGAAACGGTTTTTTCTCCGTTGGGTTTAGCAATAACGGCACCTATGAGCGGTTCTTTTGTTTCTGAGTCTAGCACAATGCCCGACACAATGTTCTGCGCCATTGCCCCACAAAACAGGGTGGCAAGGGTGCAAAGCATAATAGCTCTCTTAAAAGTTATCATGAATACAAATAATATAAGTAATGTAAATAAGGTGTCAAAGTTACTACAATTGCGCGTCTTTGGCAATACCTAAAAATGGTGATTACTTGTTCTGCGCCTGTGCTTTGTGCCCTGCACGATAACGCCATAACTCGCCATTGCATTTCTCTTTTCTTCTTTTCTGCCACTCGTCACATCTATTTTTAAGGTGTAATAAATTGGTGCGGGTTGTGTGTCTTGTTTGTGTTAATTATTATGATATATATAAAAGTAAAACATTTAAAACTTGTTTTTGTCGTATTTATACTGTAATTTTGTGGCAGAATCTTGTTTAATACAGAAATTAAACATACGTTTTAATCATTTTAAATTTATCAAATATGAAAAAAATTCTAAGCTTAACCGCTCTCATTTGTCTAATTATTGTGGCCATCTCTAGTGTATCTTGTAGTAAGAACGACGACCCTGCAGATAACGACCTTTTTGTTGGAACATACAAAGGCCATATCTCTTATACGGATGCTGATGGCAAGAAAAGTGCAGATAATGGTTCTGTTACGGTTGTGAAAGCTGGTGGCGAATACTATTTTAGATTTTCAGATGGCATACCCGACTTGAAAGGGGTTCGTTTCAAGAAAGATGGCGACCACACTTTGGTGAACATCGATTTGAAAGAAGGGCTACATTTCGTTAGAATTGATGCTTCTTCATTGACCATCTTATATACTAAAGATAATAAAGTATGGACGGCTAACGCTAAACGCTAGTTCTAATTGTAACGAAGATAATGCCCCGAGACGTGATGGTCTTGGGGTTTTTCGTTTCTTCACCCAGAGTTTGATTGGTTTAATTGGTCTTTTATAGTTGCTTGCAACTCTTTCTAAGATGGGCAATCCAAAGAAAACGCGGGTTAGGAACTTGTCCCAACCCGCGTTAACGAGCGTGTGTTTGTTGAAGTTGAGGCTAACCCAATAGCCAACTGCAACTGAACATGGCAACGGTGGTGGCTAGTAGGGCGATGGATTTGAGGACGAAGAGTATCACCTCTCGCTGCTCGCGACTAATCTTCATCGCCCAATCCTTTGCCTGCAATCACGCCAAGCACGGCTGTGGCAATGGCGGCAATTACTTTGATGATTAACTTGAAGGTGGATAGTTTCTGGGTGTTCATTGTGCTTTGAAATCTTTTAAAGGTGAAAAGGCTTTTAAGGGTTAAAGGATGGAGGGGTTTTAAAGGTGAAAGGGTGAGAGGGTGGCGAGGGCTGAAAGGCGTTAAGCAAACGGATAAGCCAAACGAATAGTTGGTGTTAGCCTTTGTCACCCTTTCACCTTTTTACCCTTATTAATGTCCAGGTGTTGGAACTGGGGTGTTATTCTTTTTCTTTTTCTTCTCAATCATGTTGAGAGGCAGTTCTTGCACGCGGCAACCATCTAGCAAGGCCTTGTTGCGAGTCTTGTCTTTGTTTACCTTAGCCTGCGGACGGAAGAGCACGTGCGTGCCCACAACATTCTTAGTGACGTTGAAGTCTTCGGCTGTGAGGGCGGGTTTGGTTTTGATGCCAATGCGGAATGTGCCCAGACCATCGAGACGAACGCTCTTCGAGTTTTGCAATTGGTCTTTCAGCACGTCAATAAGTTCGGCGATAACTGCCAAGATGTCTGCTTTCTTCACCGTGCAGTTTTGCTGCATGATGTTGGCAATGGTTGCCGTGTCTACTGTCTCGATGGCGATGGCGCGTGCATACCATTGACCTTTGAACTTGCTCTTGGGATTCTTCTCTTGACGAAGTTTATACATTACTGCCATAATTGTTTGTTGTTTAAAAGTTTTTTTGATTAATAATGTTTTCGTTGTATCGGTAATGGCCATCCGTTTCGCCCTTTTAGGGTGGGGGAAAGTACGTTTTGCGCTAGTCGACATCGCGCTTCCTCTTTCTGCCTCTTGGTGGGCGATGGTGTGGTTGCTTACTGATTACGTTTGCAAAGTTACTAAATCTAGGTGCCCTTGTCAAGTTATGGTGGTGTAGTGATGAGGATAGTGTTTGGTGTAGCTTTTGTAAGACCTTGATTTTAAACCAAATCTGTCGTTATAGTCTGTGCCTACCCTGCGCGTTGTTGTGCACATTGCCTGTCTTTTTCTTGACGCCGCAGTGCACTAGGCCCAAAGAGTAAGAGAGGTAAGAAACCTACAAACCCGCGATAGACGAACTGTAAGCAATATAAACAATATAATATAGGTGATAGTTGGTCTAACACTCAATTTGGGTTTAAGCCCAACTTAAGGGCTATATGGCGGTGTGCTTGGGCGTATAAAGGCGTAAGCTTTGACCAATGCTAAAGGGCGAGTTGGGTAAGCGTTTGCTTTTTCCCAACTCGCCCTTAGTGTGTTGCGGTTGTGTTGTGGGCGCGATGTGTGCCTAAACATTTATTTCTGATTGGTTTTTGCGATTGCCATCTGCATTATACGACACATGCAGCCAGTTTGCGCCGTCGCTTTGCCGATGTTCAAACAGCAACTGGTCGTAGTCCAGTCGTTCGGCCACGAAGTGATACATCTTCATGGCCACCTCTTTATTAGAGAGGTGTATGTCGGCCGCTTGTCCCAGTAGGTGTTGCGAATTGGGTTTGCCCCCCACTAGGTTGTTAAGTTCTTCGCAACGGTAGCCACTTGTTATGCGTATCACACCAAAACGGTGGCGTAAGGGTTCTAATACGTGCTCACAGAGTAGGCGAAGGTTGTTCACTACGTGGGTTGACGGGGTATTCGCAATGTTATGGCGTATTGCTACACCCGAACGTACAAACTCTTCGAGGGTGAAATGCGGTGTCAATGCTTGGTTAAGGTTCATGTTGTTTTGAGTTTATTAGTTGGTGAGGTTCTGTTTTTGAGTTTATGAGGATTTGAGTTATTGAGTTTATGAGTTTATGAGGATTTGGGTTATTGAGTTATTGAGTTTATGAGTTTATGAGGATTTGAGTTATTGAGTTATTGAGTTTTTGAGTTTATGAGGATTTGGGTTTATAAGTTGATGAGTTTTTGGGTTGTGTGGACTTTGTTTTGAGTTTATAAGTTTTTGGGTTCATGAGTTTTTTGGTTGTGTGGGACGTTGTTTTATTTTTTTTGGTTGTGTGGGTTTTGTTTGTGTTGACAAGTTTCAGCGTTTATAAGTCTCTAAGCTAACGAATACGTAAACTCACCAACTCACCAACTCATCAACTCAAAAACTCAAAAACTCAAATCCTCATCAACTCATCAACTCACAACCTCATCAACTCAAAAACACAAATCCTCACCAACTCAAAAACTCACAACCTCACAACCTCACACCGCCATCCATGTATGCAACGGTTGGGTTATTCCTCGTTCGTAAAGCAGATGGCAATATCGTTCTAGTAGTGGAGCCTGTTTCGTGTTTTTTCGTTGCATGGCTTTGCCCACAAAGGCGCTGGGGTTTCGGGGCATGGAGAGCAAAAAGTTGTCGCAGGCGCGTTGCACCATCCATAGAAAGGTGGCGGGGCGTCCTTGGTCGTCGCGCACATAAGAGAAGGTATAGGCCAGGTGTACCATCTCCAGTAGGTCGGTTTTGGTGCCAATCCACCTTTGCTTTCCAGGGTGTTGAGTAGAGAGCAAGGGCGCGAATGCCTTGATGAGGTGTTGTCGGGCTAGTGTTAGTCGCTGCTTGCTGTCGGTGTGTTCTGGGTTGTTAAGAAGATTATTCATACAGATTTCTTTTGGATTTATTGTTTGATTTCTGCTGCAAACTTACTACGAGAAAATGAAAAGACCTTTCAATACTAAAGTTTTTCTGTTAATAAAGAATAACCCAACGCCCCTCAACACTAACCCAATAACGCGCTTACTCCCTTTGTTGCTCAACTTAAGCTGTGACACATGTGGCTAGGTGCAAGGTGTGCCCTTGGCGAGGGTTAAGCCCCAACGTGGCGTTGCCCTTATATATATAAGGTGTACCAACACAAATAAAAGGCTTACCCAAGCCAGGGCAAGCCTTTTAGTGATGTGACAACGGCGTTGTTGCAGCGCGCGTTGCTCATCACTTCCCAGTGTAAACAGCCATTAGCGCTTCACTCGCCTCGGTTTTTATCTTCTTTTTGCAACTAGACTGCATGTTTGGCAAGCATTTAGCCCACGCCCAACAGCTCCACTTCAAACACCAGCGTCGACCCACCAGGTATTCCCGGTTGCGAAAACTTGCCATAAGCCACATCGGCCGGCAAATACAGTTCCCATTTGTCGCCCACATGCATCTGTTGCAGGGCAATTATCCAGCCCTCAATAAGGTCGCACAGTCGGCAAGCAAGGGGCGCGCCACCCAGGCTCGAGTCGAATTTACGCCCATTGATGGTTCGCCCCGTGTAATGCACTGTTACGATGCTTCGTGGCGAGGGGCTTGCGCCGCTCCCTTCGCCTTGCTTAATCACCTTATACATCACGCCTTTCTCCAGGCCTTTCACGCCTTCTTCTTTCTTTTTCTCTTCCAGCCATCGTTTGTTGGCTTCTATATATTCACGTTTTGCCATGTTGTTGAGGGTTGTTGTTGTGACTATTTTGTAATCTTACAAGTCTTACTTAGACATGTACTGCCTGGATTTGGACAGTAGTTTCACCTCTGCCCTCCGTGGTGGATATTGCTGAGGCTATAAAGGCCTCAATAAATGTAAACCCGCCAATGAGTGAATAGGTTCGTATTGAAGCCTATTTAATAGGTTTGATACGCAGTATATCGTATTCATACTAATTTTTCTCAAGCAGATAAGAAAGATGAAAAAGTCAAGATTACTTCAATGACACTGATTGATATTTATCAGCCAAGCGCTTGATTTTAGGATTGACATGTTTGTTTTTGATAATAATCCTGAAATAAGGGCACTTCCCGTTTATTGATAAGTCTTTATCATCGTTTCCCTTTCTGAATTTTATTATCTCAAATTGATGCGGGTTAAACTTATGTAGAAATGTTATCGGCACTCCCATATATCCGCAATAATCTTGTGGAATGTCCTTTGTTCTATTGACATTGATACCATCATAATTATCGTATTTAGGATATTCTTGTTCGTATCCGATATAACTTTTAGTTAGCAAAATATCTTCATGCCGTATGAAGTTATCCAGATTCGTAAGCCACAAGCAATTATTGGGAGAAATAATCCTTTCCCCTAATTCGTTTATCTTTGTTTCTGTTCCGTAGAGTTCATAATGTGCTGGCACGATAAATCCAGAAATACCTCTGCCAAGATTAACTCCAAGCCATGCCTTATTGTCTTGAATGAGCTTGAAGATTTCTTTATATGTAATGGCGTTGATGTTCCCGATAATAAGAAATTTCTTGTCGTATCTCATTAATTGTGCCACATACTCTCGAAACAAGGAAAAGGGCGGATTGGTAACAATTATATCTGATTGTTTAAGCAAGGCTATGCTTTCATGACTGCGAAAGTCGCCGTCTCCCTTGAAGTAAACGATGTTGGCTGTCTTTGGGTCGGTGCCAGTAAGTTCTGTTCCTGTGTATTCAAAGAAAAATCCATGATTGTTTTCTTTTGTTTCAAACAAGTCCACATGCTGTTCCTTATAACAGGCTGCAATAACTTTCTTGAGTCCCAACTTCTTGAAACGAGAAACAAAATATCTGAAAAAGTTGCTGATGTGTGGGTCATCACAATTGCAATACACCACTTTGCCTTTAAAATGACTTTCATAATGCTGCAACTCGCTTTCTATGTCGGCAAGCTGTGTATAGAACTCATCATTCTTTTGCTTTTTCGCCTTTTGCAGTAACTCGTTTGTAGCTTTTCTTGCCATACTTCAATATCTGTTTAAATTACTTTTTCTGGGTTAGCTGCTTAAATAAGTCGCTACCCAACATTTTCAAAGAAGTTCTTGAAATATCAAGCATGATTTCGAGCATCTTCTCATTATTCCATCTTTCTCCGTTTCCCTGCGCGTAAATGGATGTTGCTTGAAGCATGATAGTCTTGTCTTTATATTTGATGAACTTGTTTTTGCACAAGTTTGTATTGATAGGCATGCCGTAGTTGGCTGCGGTCAGTCTGTCCAGCCTGTTCAGCATTCCCGAATTGTATTCGAGTGTAACAACTCTTCCGTCAGGACGTTTAACAGAAATGGTCTCTGTAAGGAAATTCGACCCTCCCAAGAATAGCACATAAGGAAAGTGCAACTCTGTCAACATCAGATTGGCAAATTCAGCAATGTTCTTATGAGACCTCTCAATGGCATTACCTGCAGCCATAATATCTTGGTTGTCCTTTTTCCCAACAAGTTTGCCTGCCTTGATGTTTTCAATATCCTTTCCCTGATGCTTTGCCTCACAAACCAATACAACCCTCCAGTCTCCATTATCGTCTTTCACTTCTACAATTCCCCCATCAGGGATAATACTTGAATTTGGAACGAAAAGCGTTTGCCCCAATTCCGGGTCAATTTTCTTTAAAGCTTCGTTAATCTCTTCTTTTCCGTTTCGTGAAAAGTGCGTTTTCTCGCCATGACAATGTTCGAGCAAGCTCGACATTGTTCATTTGGCTTAACGAAAACGTTCTTTCTTGATGCTCGTTCTAAATCGAAATTCCAATTGCGGGAACTCTTCTTGAAGCTTATTAAGGGCAAGACGAGAAACCTCACCGACAGTCATGTCGTGTGTCTTCGCTTCTTCTCCGAAAATACCGACAACTCCTTTCGACTCCTTTTGTTGGGTTGTTAGTCTGTTGGACTGATTCTTTTTCGACATATATTTGTTTCTCAATGATTAAACAGCCTAAAATACTTTAACTTTTTTCTATTTAAGCGTATCATCTTCACTTGGAACACGTACTTCATTCTAAGCCTAGCATTTAAAAGGCTAATGATTTGACGCAAAGATAGCATTTTGTTTCAGAAAGACAATAGGAAATCGCGGATTTTCTACTAAGAGCGTTATTGCTCAATTACCATGAATGGAAAACGTATTGATTTTTTATGTTGTATATATTGAGGGTGGTTTATTGTCTTTGTGCTGCTAAACCAAGATAGGTACACCTTTTCATGTACGAAGTGATAAATCTGAATTTCTGCCACATTTGTTTGTCACTAACAGCAGTTATGCCTCAAAAAGGTTACATCAGCAATTTATGTGATGGCGTTTAGTTTCTGATTACCAAAACTTTTGTGGGTTCTATACTTTATGCCTCCTTTATTTACTGCTATTAAAGAATATAATATGCGATTGACATCTCTGCCATTGGCCAACATCAGTATGCAGGTTATATTCAGTGTATAGGCCGATTATTCCTTGTGCTGCTGAACCTTGTGCAATGTTTCCAGTTGTTGTGAACATTGCTTTGTTTTCATAATACAGAGATAAGGGAAGTCTTAATATCCTAAAAAAACATTTGTTTTTTGACTATAAGGTGGTAAATATATTTTACAAATCGCAACTTTTTGGCGAACCATTCTAGAAGAAATTACCTTGCAAAACCTATATAAAATGCAGCAGAATGGTAAAAACGGCGGCCAACTTCGGGTGCTTCTCCTCTCCGATTTTTGCCATTTACTATGCTTTTGCATTTCTATTTGAAGAAAATTTGAGCCAAATCTGCATCCGAAACCACAAAAAATGATGGCCAAAACCCTTGCTTTTGCAACGCATTTAGCATCAAAACGCATTGCATTTAGCACCAAAATGCATTGCTAACTCGTGCAAAACGCAATGCTATCTCCTACAAAACGCAGTGCTAACTCGTGCTAAATGCAATGCTAACTCGTGCTAAATGCAATGCTATCTCCTACAAAACGCAGCAAAAACCCATGAAAACCCCCTTTTTAAGGCCGTTTTATAGGCAAATTGCCCCTAATTGGCGCAACGCCGTTTGCTGGTATTTGGCTAGGCACTAAATTGTGCCTCTTATCCCCAAAATGGGCTTAAAAGGCCACTTTTAAGCACTTATTTCGTGTAAGTGCTAGTAAACCAGTGTGTTATAAACTTTAAAAATACGCGAGAATTTTCGCCCAAGTGCCCGAAATTTTATGGAGGGGGCACTCATGATGTTAAAAGTTGGTGCAAATATTTTACATTTTCGCAAGCCTGATGGCTCAACATCGCGCCCTTAAAGGGTTAAAGCGCAAAGTTAGAAGCAGCACTTATTCGGCGGTATACATTGTTTAAGGGCTTTTTTATTGGCTTGAGGCGCGCTTGTAAGCACTTATGGAAGTATATGTTCGAAGTAGGCATGAAGCCTACAAACAGAACGCAAATCGCCTTTTTAAGCAAGCCGGCAAAAGTGGAGAGGCGCGAGTGAAGCATTGCGAGGGAGCAGCCACGTAAAAACCGCGAAATGCACCCCTCAACAGCTTAACAGCCGGGCCACCATAAGGGAAAAGCCTCACGCAGCAGCCATAAGCGCACAAAAAAGGCTCGCCCCAGCGTGGAGCGAGCTTTTAAGATATGTGATAACAACGTTGTTGTTATGCTTTCAGTGATTTACAACTTCGGACCAGCAGCTACGAGAGCCTTACCAGCTTCGTTGCCTTCGTACTTCTTGAAGTTCTTGATGAAGCGGCCAGCCAAGTCCTTAGCCTTCTCGTCCCACTGAGCTGCGTCAGCGTAAGTGTCGCGAGGATCGAGGATGTTGGTAGCAACGCCTTCGAGAACAGTAGGAATTTCGAAGTCGAAGATAGGCAACTTCTTGGTGGGAACGCTGTTGATAGCACCGCTAAGGATAGCATCGATAATGCCACGAGTATCCTTAATAGAGATGCGTTTGCCAGTACCGTTCCAGCCAGTGTTAACGAGGTAAGCCTTAGCACCGTTCTTCTCCATCTTCTTTACCAATTCTTCAGCATACTTGGTGGGGTGGAGTTCGAGGAACGCCTGGCCGAAACAAGCCGAGAAGGTAGGTGTAGGCTCGGTGATACCGCGTTCGGTACCTGCAAGCTTAGCGGTGAAGCCCGAAAGGAAGTAGTACTTGGTTTGTTCGGGGCTGAGGATAGAAACGGGAGGAAGAACACCAAAGGCGTCTGCGCTGAGGAAGATAACTTGCTTAGCAGCGGGACCAGCCGAGATGGGGCGAACGATGTTCTTGATGTGGTCGATGGGGTAAGACACGCGCGTGTTCTCGGTTGTGCTGCCATCGGTGAAATCGATTTTGCCGTTAGCGTCTACAGTAACGTTTTCGAGCAGAGCGTCGCGACGGATAGCGCCGTAGATATCGGGTTCGCTTTCTTTGTCGAGGTTGATAACCTTAGCGTAGCAACCACCTTCGAAGTTGAACACGCCATTGTCGTCCCATCCGTGTTCGTCGTCGCCGATGAGCAAACGCTTAGGATCGGTAGAAAGAGTGGTTTTACCAGTACCAGAAAGACCGAAGAAGATGGCTGTGTTTTCGCCATTGAGGTCGGTGTTGGCCGAGCAGTGCATAGAAGCGATGCCTTTGAGGGGCAAGTAGTAGTTCATCATAGAGAACATACCTTTCTTCATTTCGCCACCATACCAGGTGTTAAGGATAACTTGCTCTTTGGTTGTTACGTTGAATACAACAGCTGTTTCTGAGTTAAGGCCCAGTTCTTTGTAGTTTTCAACCTTAGCTTTAGAAGCGTTGTAAACGATGAAGTCGGGCTCTTGGTCCAATTCTTCTTGGTTTACGGGTTTGATAAACATGTTGGTAACGAAGTGAGCTTGCCATGCAACTTCAACGATGAAGCGGATTTTCATACGAGTGTCTTTGTTGGCACCGCAGAAACCGTCTACAACGAAGAGGCGTTTGTTAGAAAGTTCTTCCTTAGCCAGTTTGTTAACAGTTTCCCAAGCTTCTTTGCTAGCGGGGTGGTTGTCGTTCTTATATTCGTCGGTGGTCCACCATACAGTGTTGTGTGATGTTTCATCGTCAACGATAAACTTGTCTTTAGGCGAACGGCCAGTGTAAACACCAGTCATTACGTTAACAGCACCAAGTTCGGTAACTTGGCCTTTTTCAAAACCTACGAGGCCTTCTTTGGTCTCTTCTTCGAACAACACTTCATAAGAAGGGTTGTAAACAACTTCTGTTGTTCCTTTAATTCCGTACTTTTCTAGTACTGACTTGTCAAACTTTGCCATTTTTCTTAAATATGTTTAAGTGTGAATTTTATCCTTAGACTAAGCACACGCCTTCTTGGTGTACAGCGCAAAGTTAGCAAAATCGTTAAGAACCACCAAGCGCGCAAGGAGAAAAATACATTTGTGCTTTCCTTTTTAGGTTAAAGAATATAAAAAACAGGGTGTGTTGCGCCTTTTGCTATTTGCACATTACAAAAATAAGCGGGAATTTAATACTTTTGCATGGCATTAATTTTGAGTTCGTGAGCTTATGCATTCTTTAGTTCTTGTGTTATTGAACTTTTGCGTTCATGAGATGACGAGTTCATGAGTTGACACGTTTACGAGTTAACAAGATACCGCAGGCGGACAAACCAGGTGTTTGTCTGCCTTGCTGTGTGCAGACACCTAAGGCGTATGGGCCGTTAAACGGCTATCGCGATGCTGAGATTTTTAGAAACAGACCTATAACATATTCTTACGATGATGAAGATAGTAAATTTTAGTGAACACAATTCGATTGTAAATCAGTATCTTGCCGAAATCCGCGATGTGGATTATCAAAAAAATCGGCTGCTCTTTCGCAATAACATTCAACGTATTGGTGAATTGGAGGCTTACGAAATTAGCAAGACCTTAGACTATGAGGCGCGCGATATTACTACGCCTTTGGGGGTGGCCAGTGTGGAAGTGCCAACAGATAAAATTGTGCTGGCAACTATCTTCCGTGCGGGATTGCCTTTCCATAATGGTTTTTTGAATATCTTCGACCATGCGGGTAATGCTTTTGTGTCGGCTTATCGCGAATATGTTGACGAACAACATACGAAGGTGGGCATACATGTGGAGTATTTGGCTACACCTAGCATCGAGGGTAAAAACCTGATTATTGCCGACCCGATGCTGGCTACTGGTGGTTCGATGGAACTGGGATATAAGGCTTTTTTAACTAAGGGCACTCCTAAACGCATCCATGTGGCTTGCGTGATTGCTTCGCCCGAGGGTATTGAGCATATCCGTAAAACGTTCCCCGAAGACAAAACCACTATTTGGTGTGCTGCCATCGACCCTTGTTTGAACGAACATAAATATATCGTTCCTGGATTTGGAGATGCTGGCGACTTGTGCTACGGCGAAAAGGTGTAAGCCTTTTTAATGTTTAACCCCAATTGGTTCTTGGCCTGTGCTGGCGATTGAATAACCAATTGGGGTTAAACTCAACGATTGACACAGCGTGAATAAAATGCTTTTAGCTTCATGAAGTATGCCTCTTACTTTGTGGAGCTTAGTTTATATTTTCTTTTTCTGGAGGTGCTACTTGCTTGTTTATCAATGGTGCATAGCATAAATGCGCCAAAAAAGTTTGGCAGAAAGAATTTTTCTGTAACTTTGTTCGCGGTGGTTATAACATTGCGTTGGTGTCTTAGTATGGCAATAATTTGCGCTAAGTATCTAATTAACAGATACCTATAAACCATCGAGTGAATATAAAATTAGAATAACCTATGAAGAAAAATGTTGCATTGGTTTTGTCGAGCGGAGGTGCGCGCGGTTTGGCTCACATCGGTGCTATTGAAGAGCTGGAACGTAGAGGCTATTGTATAACCTCTATAGCTGGTTGCTCAATGGGGGCTTTGATTGGAGCTATGTATGCCGCTGGAAAATTGGCAGAGGTGAAGGAATGGATGGTGCAACTAGACAAAAAGAAAATTCTCTCTTTAGTGGATTTCTCTTTTAGCTTGAACCACCTGGTAAAGGGCGAAAAGGTGATGGATGCTCTAAAAGAAATTGTACCCGATGTAAATATTGAGGATTTGCCCATTCCTTATGCCGCTGTTGCTACTGATTGGAACAGTGGTAAGGAGGTGGTTTTTAAGAAAGGAAGCTTATACGAGGCTGTACGCTCTAGTATTTCGATACCGCTGTTTTTCAATCCTGTGCGAAAAGGTGAAATGCTTCTTGTGGATGGTGGACTGGTTAATGGTTTGCCACTTAATAGGGTGGCTAGAGTGAAAGGCGACTTGCTGGTTGGGGTTAATGTGAGCACACACGACTATAAGGAAGAAAAGCTTATGAGCGATATTATCGATAAGAAAACTCTGGCGAAGTCGTTGCCTGCTGCCATCGTTAAACGCATTATGGACTACCAAGAAGGATTGGGGCTGAACTATATGACGCTGCTCTCGCGTACGATTTCTATCATGCTTGAACAAAATACCCGACAACAAATCATTATCTCTAAACCTGATATCGCGGTGCAGGTGCAAATGAAGCGTTATGGAGGTAACGACTACGATAAGGCTGCAGAAATATCACTTATTGGTGAAAATAAGATGCGTAAGGCGCTGAATGAATATGAACAAGCGCATGCTTCTATCTGGGACCAACTCAAATCGTTTGGAAAATAAATGAAATAGGCGTACATGGTAGTGTGTATAGGCTATGAGGGGCTTTTCTTGACTCGTGCCTTATCGCTAATGACAGATTTGGGTTAAAATATAATGCCCCAGTTATCCCTAATTGTAAAGGATAACTGGGGCATCTGCTTGTAAAAAAATGGCTCTGGCGGTGGAGCTAAATGTTTGTCTTTGGGGCAAAGACGATGAGAAAGGGAGTTATCTGAGTTTGATTTCGCAGTTCTCAAGACTCTCTACCGTGGCCAAAGCCTTATAGCGAATGCCGTGTTGGCGCAGTAGCTCGCCTCCTTTTTGGAACGCTTTCTCGATGATAAAGCCCATGCCCTCGAGGTGTGCGCCAGCCTGTTTGCAAAGGTCGATTACGCCCATCGAGGCATTGCCATTAGCCAAGAAATCGTCGATAAACAACACATGGTCGTGCAGGGTAAGGTAGTCGGCCGAGATACACACCGTGTAACTGCGGTCTTTGGTAAATGAGTGCACCACCGATGTGAGCATGTTCTCCATTGTTTTTGGCTCTTTTTTCTTGATAAACACCACGGGCAATTGCATGATGTAGCCCACCAAGATGGCGGGAGCGATACCACTGGCTTCGATGGTTACAATCTTATTGATGTGGGCATCACCAAAATGTTGGCTAAATTCTTTAGCCACTTCCATCATTAAATTGGGGTCCATCTGGTGATTGATAAAACTATCCACTTTTAAAATGCCGCCTTCATAGCATTTGCCGTCTTGAAGGATGCGTGTTTTTAACTTATCCATGTGTGAGTTGGTGGGGTTATGAGTTGGTGAGTTTTTGAGTTTATGAGTTGGTGAGTTTATGAGTTGTTGAGTTTATGAGTTGGTAAGTTTATGAGTTTATGAGTTTTTGAGTTGGGGAGTTTTTGAGTTTATGAGTTTTCGAGTTGGTAAGCAGATTGTATGCTCACCCTAAACTCATTAACTCAGAAACTCACCAACTCCCCAACTCAAAAACTCCCCAACTAAAATCACTTCCTATTAAGCAGCGCGTTGGCCACAATGGCAGTTAAACCGCCAGTGGTGATACCCGAAGAGAAGATGGTTTGCACGCTTTGGGGCAATTGCTGGAGGATGGTGGGCATCAATTCAACGCCCATACCCAATGCTAAACTGGCTGCAATAACCAACACCGCCTTGCGGTCGAGCTTCTGACTTGCCACGATGCGAACACCCGCAGCGGCTACAGTACCGAACATGAGAAGCGTGGCGCCACCTAATACAGGCGATGGCATCAGCGAGAACACAATGCCCACGATGGGGAAGAGGCCCAACACCACCAACATGGCTGCAATGAAGTAGCCCACATAGCGACTAGCAACGCCCGTTAGCTGGATGATACCGTTGTTTTGAGCGAAGATGGAGTTGGGGAACGATGAGAAGATGCCAGCCAAAAGTGAGTTGAGGCCATCGGCGAACACACCGCCCGAAACGCGTTTTACATACACTTCGCCATCAACAGGCTCGCCCGAAACCATCGAGTTGGCCGTTACGTCGCCTGTGGCTTCGATGGCTGTAACGAGGTAAACCAATGCCACGGCAATGATAGACGACACGTTGAAATCTACACCCATCTTAAAAGGTATGGGCACATAGAATGCTTCCACGTTGCTGGCGTTGAAACTTCCAAAGTCGACCATGCCCATGCAAAGGGCCAAGATGTAACCCACAACCACGCCTAGCACGATAGAACTCATGCGGATATATTTGTTGTTGCTGCAGTTGAGTGCGATGACGCTGGCCAAAACCGTGGCTGCAACGATGAGGTTGCGTGGCGTACCAAAATCTTCGGCCGCGGGGTCGCCGCCTCCACAAGCCATAACGCCAGCCTTAACAAGACTCAAACCAATGAGCATCACCACAATGCCACTTACCAAGGGGGTGATGATGCGACGCAGGTATTTAAACGAATAGCTAACAGCCATCTCTACTGGCGCTGCAGCTATGCAGGCTCCGAAGATGAGCGACAAACCACCAGCCTGACCGATGGCGATGATTGGACCGATGAACGAGAAGCTTGTGCCTTGTACACAAAGCAATCCGCAGCCCACAGGTCCGAACTTACGGCATTGTATAAAGGTGGAAACGCCCGACACGAAGAGGGCCATCGACACCAGAAAACCCGTGGTGGCTAGGTCCATGTGTAGGGCCTTGGAAATGATTAACGGTGGGGTGATGATGGCCACAAAGATGGCTAATAGGTGCTGAATGGCCGCAAAAAGAGTTTCTTGCAACGGTGGGCGGTCGTTAACACCATAAATAATGGCGGCTTTGGTTGTTTGTTGTTCCATTGTTTGTTATTTAATAAAATGTCTAACCCAATAGCTTTTAAAGGTGAAAGGACGTTTAAAGGTGAAAGGATGAAAGGACGTTTAAGGGTGAAAGGGCGTTTAAGGGTGAAAGGATGAAAGGGCGTTTAAGGGTTTAAGGGTGAAAGGTGAAAGAATGGATAACGCCGCGTATTCATTCGGCTTTACTACTTACTCCTTACTCCTTACACTCATCTCCTTACTCCTTCTTACTTACTCCTTACTACTCATTTCCTTACTCCTTACTACCTACTACTTCTTACCTACTCCTTCTTCCTCCTCAACTCCTCAACTCCTTACTACTTACTCCTTACTTTATTACTTTACACCTAACCTCAGACTCCTTTCTTGTACACTCTGGGCATAATCCCTTTAGTACATAATTAACGCTATTGAGGAGAAAGCCATCGGGTAGAGGCACCACAGGCACCGACAATTGTTTGAGGCAGAAAGTGCGGTGGCAATGTTCGCAGTAAAAGTGCGTGTGCTCATCTTGCACAGTGCAATCGCAATCGTCGGCACATACGGCGTATTTGAGTGCGCCCGACCCATCGTCGATGGCGTGAATGAGTCTGTGGAGCAAGAAAAGCGAAAGTGTTCGCGAGATGGTGCTTTTGTCTATAGTGGGCAGAAGACGTTCCAGCTCGGGGAGCGAAACGGTTTCGTCGCCTCGCATCATCTCGCGAACAATAAGCAGGCGAGTGGCCGTGGGTTTGATGTGGCGCAGTGTTAGTTTGGCTACAAAAAAGGCTTCGTCGTGCATTTATTCTTTGTAGGCGTCTATTTTCTTGAGGTAGAAATCGCGGAAGTCGCTCCAGCGATAATACGGACCGCTAACGGCTTTGAGGGGCAATGTGGCCTCGTTCTCGTTAAGCATCACCTTAAAGAGCACATCTTTGTCGGCAGCATTCTTGCGATAGAACACAAATTGGAGGTTTGAGGCCATGGGGAAAATCTTATAATCTAGCCAATTCTGGGGTGCTAGTTGTTCCAAGTCGGCAATCTGTCGGCCGTTTTGGTTGAGGTTGAGTAAGCAAACAAGGGGCATTACCATTGTGTCGTGGCCATAGCGCAGTGTGGCACCAGGACTAGCAAGCTTAATACAGCTATCGGCTTGCGTGATGATGTTGCGCAGTAAGTTGCGCTGACTGTATGGCTGAGTGCCACCATTGAGGGGCGAAGGACCATACATAATATACCAACGAGCATTGCCAACGAGCCAGTTTTCGTAAAGTTCGTCAACCGTAAAGAGGTCGAGCAGCTGCAACTTATGGCGCAATTCGGTGCTTTGCACATTGTTGGCCACCTTAATAAGCATGCGGTTAAATTCGTTAGCGTTTATATTGTTCTTCCAGTATTCGGCATCGTTGAAGAGCGAATTCATCACTCTGTCGTGCATTTCGTGTTTCTTCGCAAAAGCAAGGTAAGCATCTTTTGCAGCGCCACGCATTTTTCTTGCACGCAAACTATCGTCTGTTTGATTCATATAATACATGTCGTGCATGCTGGCATCGTGCTTAACAATCAATTGTGGGTTAAGCAACAGCAGCTGTTGCAATGCATTTTCCATGGAAAGGATGCAGCGAATAACGGTTGTGCTTTTGGCATCGATGGTTGTTCGTCCGGCAAAAACTTCGGGAAAGTTTTGATACATGCGGCGTGCAATGCCCTTGTGTTGTTCGGCTCCGCGTTGTGTTAGTTCGCCATCGCGCAGCATTGCTTCTTCGCGTATCAGCTTCAGTTTGCCCATGGTGGCTTTACCTAGCGGTGTGAGTTTGCCCAAACTGTCGGCCTTGGCGAGCGTGAAGTAAGTGGTGTCGTAGTCTTTTGTACCGATGAGATAGCGCGACCCGTGTCTGCCATAGTGACTAATATAAAACGGTTTGTAACCTTTTGGCGCAGGCGTTTGCGCCTTTTGCGGACCGGGATAGGCCCAATAATTACCGGCAGACATGAGTCTGTCTTTCTTAAAATCGTCCTTGGCCTGTTGGGCAAAAGCACCAACACTGAGGGTCAAAGCGCAAAACACAATTGAAGCTTTTCTCATAAGGTAAAAATGATTGAATGTGCAAAGATAATTATTTTTTTTGAACTTGGGCAAGATAATGAGAGAAGTTAAGGATTGCGAGAGAAGAAGGGGCAAATTAAGATGATGAGAAGGGCGTGATGTGTATAGAATTGGAGAGGGTAAGGAAGAGGAAGGCATGGAAAGAGTATATAATGGAGAGGGGTAAGGGTGATGAGGTTTGTCTTCTTCTTTTGGCGTGAGAATATATCTCAGCGTTTAGTTGCTTTAGTGTCTTTGTATGATTCATGTTTTAACCAAAATCGGCGGGTTGACCGCTTATCATCTGTTTGATGTTGTTTTCATGGCTCCAGTCCATCTTTTATTTGCTTGTAGGTATCTTAGTTTTGTTCTTTTGGTGTAGTGCACTACGCCAAAAGAATACGACAAGCAAAGTGTCTACAAGAAAATAATAGATGTTAGGAAACAACACAAAAACAAAAGTACTGGAAACATTGTGGTCTAATGACGCATTTGGGTTAAAGAAAAAGGCGCACATGGATGGGTTAATAAATAGATGGTAAAAGCCTATGCTACGCCATCCAAAATAGGATAACATTTGTTTTCTTCAATACTTTTATGTAATTTCGCCGTAGTTTATGGCGCGATGGAGCCATTTATTTTGCATCAGATAATCATTAAATAAAAGACAATGAGCAAATTAGTTGTTAACTCTTACGAAGAGTTTGCCGCCCATCTGGGCGAAGAGCTAGGCGTTTCGCCATGGCTGGAGATAGACCAAGAGCGCATCAACCTCTTTGCAGATGCCACGTTAGACCATCAATGGATACACGTTGACGTGGAGCGTGCCAAACAAGAAAGTCAGTTTAAGAGCACCATTGCACACGGATATCTCACCCTCTCGCTGCTGCCTCACCTATGGGAACAGATTATTGAGGTGAACAACATCAAGATGTTGGTGAACTATGGCATGGACAAGATGCGCTTTGGACAGGCCGTGGTGACAGGAAGTAAAGTGCGACTGGTTACCAAACTGCACGCCATCAGCAATATTCGCGGCATTTGCAAAACCGAGATAGAATTTAAAATAGAAATCGAAGGACAACGCAAACCCGCCCTCGAAGGCATCGCCACCTTCTTGTATTATTTTGAGTAAGAGGGGGTAGGACGGTTCCCTCATCAAAGTTTAATCGTAGGTTCTGTGTGCTGTGCTTCATCGTTTTGAAGCAGGCCTAAGAACCTACTTTGTTGTTAGTTAATGATATTTTTTAGCACTCTTATTTCATTGATATATTTTTGTGAATTCCCCTTTATTTTATTATTTTTGCAGTGTTTTTAATATAATTGCTAACAAAACAATTGACAACAAGATTATCAAGTAGAAGTCAGATGCATCTAGGCATATTGTATGTATACATTGATTATCCCTTTATTAATTACAAATTTAGTAGAAAAGCATTTTGTAAAGCTTAAAATTAAAGATTATGCAGAATAATATTTCGCGCACAGAAACAGACATTCTGAAAGGAGTGGCCATAATCATGATGTTGTGGTTGCACTTGTTTTTAAAAGAAAGTGATATAGGAAACTATTCCGATTTGCATTTTTCAAATGGGTTGTCTCTGTCTTATTATCTAACTCGACTATGCACACCTGTGTCTTTCTTTCTAATACTAAGTGGGTATGGGCTAGCCTACTTGTATAATGAAAACAGGCTTTCGCCTCGCACACAACTTCCGCGCTTATTAAAACTTTACATACATTATTGGTGGGTGTTGCTTGTGTTTGTTCCCATTGGAGTATTTGTAAAGCCCGAACACTATCCAGGCTCGCTAACCGATTTTTTGCTCAATGTGTTATCTTGGAAGCATAACTACAATTATGAAACTTGGTTTTTGTTACCCTATGCCTTGATAAGCATTTCTGCCTTATACATCTTAAAGATAATAGAGAAGGTGGGAATGAAGTGGGCTTTAGTAGGTACATTTTTGTTGTATCTAGCATCGTCTTATTTGTTTAGTCGTTATGGAGATTTTGTTTATTCGCATTTGGCGGTAGCATTAGTTGTAGAATATGTACAATTCCTTTTCTCGGTAACTTTAGGTGTTGTGCTCTTTCGTAGCAAATACGTTAAAGCACCATTCATTAAAGGCGCTTATGTTTATGTGGCCCTATTACTTCTTTTTGCACTAAAGATAACCTTCAAAACAGCAGCATTCGACCCTCTATATTCTTTTGCTGTAATACTTTTAGTGCTTAAATTGCCAATGCCTGGTGCTGCGAAACGCGTGTTGGCATATCTAGGAGGCTATAGCATGATTATATGGTTATCACATACCTTCTTTTGTTACTACTTATTTCATGACCTTGTTTATAGCTTTAGGTATCCCTTGGTAATATTCACAGTCTTGCTGGTGGTGAGCCTTATCGTGGGAATAGTGATTTGTTATTTGGCAAAAAAAACAGCCAGTGTGTTGAAAATATAAGCACGAACGGACTCTTCGAGGGCAATAATTTAACATCAGAATTATGCCGTTTTATGTAAACACAATACTGAGAGATAGAACTCTGCGTAAAAAGATATAACGTAGCAGCACAGCAATAATATCGTTCACATAGTAGAGGTAATGTTAAAACACCGTTTTATTATTCTTTTAAATTGTCCGCATTGCCATTCTAGCCTCACTCATTTCAAAATTTATTTGGAGCATTAAAAAAAAATATATAGTTTTGCATACGTAAAGAGCATGCACGATGGATAACTTGCGAACAAAAACGTTCTAATGCGGGGGTAATTGTGGTGTTATAATTAGAGAGTGCCTATACCCACGAATTTGGGGATAGGGAGGAGAGGATGTAGATTTAGTAAACCTTATTATTGATATAGTCTAAATGATATTGATAATTCCGAATGGTAGTATTGATTGGCAAAGACTAGTACATGGGTATAGCATGGAGTTAGTGTTATTTGTAGCCTCCTTGCCTTGATCTTATGTCAGTCTTATGTTGCAATGTCTTTCATGACTGCTGTTTAAATCCCCAAATAATAGGGCTATATCTTGAAGATACAAAACCAAGTATTAGAATGATATTTATCTATTAGTTGGTTGTGGCGAGCTCTTTATTAATTAAATCAGAAACTTTGTTTTCTTTCCTTTATTAAATATGTTTTACCTTATTTGTTTTTATGAATCAAGTTAATCAATTGCAGTCAAAAACAATTTCATATATACGTTTCCCTTTAATTGTCCTTATCGTTTATATTCACAACCAGGGTATGGGAACTCCATTGAGAGAGGTTTCTATTTCTTGGGCAAACTTTACCGATATAGACGCATATAACTTGTTAAGGTTGGTAATTACTGAGGTCATAGCAAGGGCAGCAGTACCAGCATTCTTTATACTTTCTGGTTATTTGTTTTTCTTTGGGAAGACTTCTTTTTCAAGAGAAATTTGGTTGACGGCACTGAAAAAGCGTTTTTGGACTTTATTTGTGCCATTTGTTCTTTGGAATATTATTGCAGCTTGTTTCACAATTGCCTTTTGTCGCATAAAAGGCTTGCCAAGCGGTTTAAATTTTATGCGTATTTTCTTAAATGAAGGCCATCCTTCTACATGGATGGATGTTTTTGGAAACACCCATACATTATGCTATCCACTTGACGTGCCTTTGTGGTATATAAGGGATCTTATTGTTTTGTGTGTTTGTTCTCCTATAATATATTTGTTTGTAAAGCATGTTCCTAAACTATTTATGGTCGTGTTATTCTTTTTTGCAATAACAGGGTATAATCTAGATATAATTGGTTTTAACTATAATGCATTTATCTTCTTCGGTATAGGTTCCTATATGGGAATACGACAAATGAATATAATTGAATTAGGAAGAAAATTTAAAGTGTCCATTCTAACATTGACGTTAGGTCTTATAGTTCTGTTTATTTATTTACGTTCTATAGGAGAAACTCATTATTGGTTAAACAGCTTGTTTTTTATTAGTTTCTTTATGTCTCTCGTTGTTGTTGTTGCTGGGCTGATACAGCATGGCAGTGTGCGGTTGCATCCCCTATTGGCGCGGAGCGTCTTTTTTGTTTTCGCACTTCATCTCATGCCCTACTTTATGGTTTTTCCTTCGTCCTGGCTTAAATTCCTTCCAAGTTCTACATTGTTTTTTGTGGGCGACTATTTGTTAACGCCTATAATAAAGATTTCGGTGTGTTTGCTACTATATATTATATTAGATAAGCTTTCGCCGAAGATTAATAGCTTGCTCTCAGGGAGCAGGTCAAAATAGAATGGATACCTTTGAGTTGTGTAAAGAAATGATTTGTTTTAGTTTTGGATATTTGAGATAATTATATGGTAGACAATAAAAAGATAGCGAAGAATACCATATACATGTATGTCAGGATGATTTTCGTCATGGCCATATCATTGTATACGTCTCGTGTAGTTCTCAATACGCTTGGTGTTGATGATTATGGTACGTATCAAGTTGTTGGTGGAATAGTGGGGCTACTTGCTTTCTTAAACTTGACCCTAAATCAAGGCATATCACGGTTTTTGATTTTTGAATTTGGGAAGACTTCTTTTTCAAGAGAAACTTGGCTGACTACACTGAAAAAGCGATTTTGGATTTTATTTGTGCCATCCGTTGTTTGGGAGCCAATTCTTTTTGACGTATAATAAATTAACATTATAATGTCAGACGTATCATCTAATAATAAACGTATAGCAAAGAATACATTAGCACTATATTTTAGAACGTTTTTTTCATTATTAGTATCTCTGTATACAAGTCGTATTATATTAAATGAACTAGGCGTAACAGATTATGGTATATATAATGTGGTTGGAGGTTTTGTAGGTATGTTTGTAATATTATCTTCTTCACTATCAGGAGCAATTAGTCGTTTTCTGACATTTGAATTAGGTAAAGGAAATATTGATAAGCTGAATAATATCTTTTGTACATCTGTAAATATTCAAATAATATTATCAATATTAATTATTATTGTGTCAGAAACTTTGGGTTTATGGTTTCTGTCTGAAAAGTTGAATATAGATCCAAGTAGAATGTTTGCTGCAAGATGTGTATTCCATACATCTGTTATAGTACTTGTACTTGATCTTATAACTATTCCTTATAATGCAATCATTGTTGCTCATGAACACATGAAAGCGTTTGCTTATTTGGGAATTACTCATACATTGTTAAAATTATTAATAGTATTTTTGTTGCCTTTCTTCTTTTTAGATAAGTTAATAGTTTATTCCTTTCTTCTCTTAACGACCTATATTGTCATACGTATTTTAAATGGAATCTATTGTAAACGACATTTTGTAGAAACAAAATGGCGCTTTTATATAGATAAGTCTTTAATGAAAGAAATGTTTGCTTTTTCAGGCTGGACTTTTATAGGTTCGTCATCAGCAATTCTAAGAGATCAAGGTTCAAATATATTGTTGAATTTATATGCAGGGCCAGTTGTTAATGCCGCACGTGGTATAGCTGAACAGGTAAATGGAGCTGTAAATAGCTTTGCTTCTAATTTTATGACTGCTGTGAATCCACAGATTACAAAATCTTATGCAGCTAATGATAAAGCATATATGTTGGACCTTATTTATAAGAGTGCAAAATTTTCGTTATACCTTTTATTATTTTTATCTTTACCCATTATAGTAGAGACACCATATATTTTAAAAATATGGCTAAAAGTTGTTCCCGAGCATACAATTTGGTTTGTGCGGTTAATTCTGCTGTTTGCTTTATGTGATTCTGCATCACGTCCATTAATTACAGCTATTCTTGCTACTGGTAATATAAAGAATTACCAGTTAATAATAGGAGCCTTTCAATTTCTTTGTCTACCGATCTCTTATTTCTTTCTAGAAAGAGGGTTTCCCCCAGAAATTACTCTTATTGTTGCTCTAGTCCTAAACTTATGTTGTCTTGTTGTTCGATTAATTTTATTACGAAAGATGATAGGATTAAGCGTAAGGATTTATATTAAAAATGTTGTTTGTAGAGTAGGTCTAATAGGTATTGTATCTTCGGCTTTACCCATTTATATGTCTTGTAGGTTGTCTAATAATTTATCCTCTTTTGTTGTGGTGACAGGATTAACGTTAGTTATAACGTTATTGTCTATTTATTTTATAGGATGCTCTTCCTCAGAGAGGTACACAATAAAGAATGCATTATTAAATTCATACAAAAAACTAATTAGCTCAGTAATATGTTGAGAGTTGATAGCAAGAAGCTTCATGAGTGTTGTGGTTGTACCGCATGTGTAGTAGCATGTCCTTTTGGGGCTATAAAAATGGAACCAGATGAAATGGGTTTTAAATATCCATTAATAGATAATGATTTATGTACAAATTGTGGGAAGTGTTTCAGAGATTGTCAATTTATACCATCTTATAAAAACTTTAATGATTTCAAAGAACCACTTGTATATGCAGGCCGATTAAAAGACGAGGAAAAACTGAGTCAAAGTCAAAGTGGCGGTGCGTTCGCAGCCATTGCTGAAACGATACTTGCCCAAGGTGGTATTGTTTATGGTGTTTATTATTCAAAAGACTTTAAAGTTAGTCATTGTAAGATAACTAATAGAGAAGCGCTAAATGTAATAAAAGGTTCTAAGTATGTACAAAGCAATTTAGATGGTATATTTTTAGATGTTATAAACGAGTTAAAAAATGATAGACAGATTTTATTCTCAGGCGTTCCATGCCAAATAGAGAATTTAAGAAAGCAAACAGAAAGGATTAAAACTGGTAAATTAATCACAGTTGACATTCTATGTCATGGTGTAGGTGCCCCTAAGATATGGGAGGATTATTTATCTTTCCTTGAGACTAAACATTCTTCTTCTTTACAGAAAGTAAATATGAGAGATAAACTTTTAGGCTGGAAAGGTGGAATAGAAACATATAGCTTTAACAATAAGAAAAAAATTATTACAGAGTCTTATCTTTATTTATATTTTTCACATCTAATTCAAAGGGAAAGTTGCTATAATTGTCCTTATACCAATTTAAAGCGTGTTGGTGATATTTCTTTAGGGGATTTTTGGCATTGGGAAAAAACGTCTCACCAAGAGTTTAGAGATAATAAGGGGATATCTTTAATATTTATAAATTCTTCAGTTGGTAAATCTACTTTTGACCATGCATCAGAACTATTAGAAATAATACCAAGTAATACGAAAGAATGTATGCAGGATGTTTTAAGAAAATGTATACAGCCAAATGTAAAACGTCAAAACTTTCTAGATGATTATAAAAAGAAAGGTTTTAAATATGTGGCGTATAAGTATGGAGATTTGGGTTATGTCTACAAAACAAAAATATTTATAGCAAAGTTGCTTTCAACAATAAAGAATAAATTATGAAAATTGGAATAATTACTTTTCATTGTGCGCATAACTATGGGGCTGTTTTACAAGCTTATGGTCTAAAAGAATTTTTAAAGTTATCTGGGCATTCTGTTAATGTAGTTAATTACAGACCCAGATATATTGTTAATACTTTTAGAAAGTTTAATCTAAGATACTGGTTATCCCGTAATCCTTATAAATGTATTGTCCGTTTATTTATAGAAATTATAGTAAAACCAATAAGAATTAAGCGCTGGTATGTTTTTGAGAGATTTATGGATGAATATTTAGATTTGTCTCCCTACTCTAAAGAAAATAACTTTTCTTATTTAGACTTCTTGGTATTAGGAAGTGATCAAATATGGAATCCTAAACTTACAGGTGGAAATTTTGATGGGGTGTATTTTGGAAATGGTGCAAAGTGTAATGTTATATCTTATGCTGCAAGTAGTAGATTTGAGTCATTATCACTAGAGCAACAAAACTATTTTTCAATTAATCTCAGTAACTTAAAGGGTATTAGTGTAAGAGAAAGTTCTCTAGCTGATTTATTACAACCTCTGGTTAATCTGAAAGTGAATGTTGTAGTAGATCCCACTCTTTTAGCAGGTAGAGAGGTTTTTGATGATATAGCAATTTCACCTAAAAAAGAGAAATATCTTCTTTTATATCAAATAGGTCAATGGACCGAATTAAATAACTTAGCAAGAAAAATTGCGGAAAAGCTAAATTTAGAAATCATAGAGATATCGTCACATCCGATAGAGCCTAGAAAGGGATTAGTACAGACAGCGTCCCCTAATGAATTTGTTGGATATTTCAAAGATGCTACATTTATAGTAACAACATCTTTCCATGGTTTAGCGTTTTCTATCATGTATAATAGGCAATTCTATTGTTTAAAAAAGAATTCTGATTCGGATTTGCGCCTGTTATCCTTACTTGATAAACTAGATTTACAAGGGCGTTTCTTAGAAATAGGAGAGGAGCCAGATTTTGAATTTATTGATTATAATAATGTGAACCAAAAATTGAAGAGAGAAAGAGATATGTCTGTAGAGTATTTACAAAAATCAATCAATTTGGGGTAGATGAATTGTTTACAACACCTTAAGTTTAAATTCAGAGGTTTCGTTAAAATGGCTTGTTATAATACAATTAATATCGTGTTTTCTAATGACAATAAGTTTTATTATTCCTATTTTTAATAGTGAGTTATATTTAAAAAAATGTGTCAAGAGCATTTTTAACTCTTCCTTATCAGAAATAGATATTGAGGTTTTTTTGGTAGATGATAGTTCTACTGATGATAGTGTAAAAGTTGCAAAAGAACTATCACAACAATATAATAGCATAGCAGTAATAGAGCAAAATAATCAAAGTAATCGTGGTGCCAGTGTGGCTCGAAATCTTGGCTTAAAAGAAGCAACAGGAGATTATATTTGGTTTATGGATAGTGATGACTATTTAGACTCAACATTAGTAGGACAAATTATAGGAGATATAAAAAAATATAATTGTCCAGATATTTTTGCAATTCAATTAAAGCTTATTGATGGTAAAATAACTCGTATAGAGTGTTCGCAACCAAATGTTAAACATAATATCGTTTTAAAAGGCCGTGATGCAATTTTAAGCGGCTATCAACCTTCGTCAGTATGTGCTATAATTTGCAAAAGAGAATTTTTGGATAATAACAAGTTAAGATTTTACGAAGGAATTTCACATGAAGACGTTGAGTTTTCTATGAGGGCGGTTGCTTTAGCTCATAGTGTCTATTTTTCGGATTATTTAGCATACATCTATACAATGCATGCTGGTTCTGTTTCAAAATCAAGAACGGCGGAGCGACAGTATTTTTACATTATAGGTGATATGTATGTAGCATTATCTCTTCAGAAGTTTGCTAAAACAATTGATGATGTAGAACTTCAAAATCATATATTGAGATGGAGTAATAATATTTTGTTGAATCTTTCCTTATCTGTAAAGCGAAGCAATAATCCTTTGATGGATAAAAACTTTAAGAAAAAAGTTTTTTTAGATATGAAAAATCATGGTGTCTTTCCTCTTAAAGGTCCTTTTACATCGTGGAAAATATGGCTTTTAAGTAAGCTTGTTAATCTTAGTTGTATTCACCTATAAATATTCGACTCTTGATACTTGCATTTACTGTTGAAAATGCTTAACTAAAGTTATGCAAGTGCTGAATAGTTACGAATTATTTTATCAGAAACGCAGCCAATGTAGTGGCTCATCTGCTCAATACAAAAATTAAAAGCTTCCGTTTAGAACCTAGAGGAGTATGGGACTTACCATTTTCTTTATGTCGTTGTAGTATGATATTTTGGGCACTTTTGTGCTTATGTTTACCACTGAAAATGTCTACTGAACTCTTAAGACACATATGAAATATCCCACTTACTTATTAGCTCGTTTGTATTACGCAGTTAATTTAGGGGTACGTCATTTAGGTTATTTATTAAAAGAAGACGGAAGGAAATACCTCAAAACATTAGTTAGTTCTGTTTAGTTATAGATGAAAATTATTATTTAAATGATTATACGTAGCAAAGCCCCTTTGCGACTTGGGCTGGCCGGTGGTGGCTCAGATGTGTCGCCTTATAGTGATACCTATGGTGGTTTAATTCTTAATGCAACAATTAATTTGTATGCGTATTGTACAATTGAGGAAACTACTGATGGGATGATATCTATTAACTCGTTGGATAGTAACTTCTCTGGAGAATACCCATTTGCTACATCGTTGCCTATTGATGGTAACGCATCGTTGATAAAAGGGGTGTATAATAGGGTTGTGAAAGACTTTGCTCCTCAAATGTCTTCTTTTAAAATAACAACACATAATGATGCCCCTCCAGGATCTGGCTTAGGGACCTCTTCGACAATGGTGGTTTGCATTTTGAAAGCCTTTGTTGAATGGTTGAGTTTGCCTTTGGGAGATTATGAGATTTCTCGATTGGCTTATGAAATTGAACGTGTTGATTTAAAGTTGTCTGGAGGCAAACAAGACCAATATGCAGCTGCCTTTGGTGGATTTAACTACATGGAGTTTTTGAAGGATGGCATGGTGATTGTCAATCCTCTTAAAATCAAGCGTTGGATTGTGGATGAATTGGAGTCTTCCATGCTCTTATATTTTACAGGTGCTTCGAGAAGCAGTGCCGCAATCATTGATGAGCAAAAGAAAAATACTGAATCAGGTAAGACCGATGCTGTGGAGGCTATGCACAAGATTAAACAGAGTGCTGTTGATATGAAATTAGCTCTGTTAAAGGGTGATGTACGCACCTTTGCTGATATTATTCGTGAAGGTTGGGAAAATAAGAAAAAAATGGCAAACCAAATTACCAACCCCATGATACAAGAAGCTATGGATGTGGCCATGTCTGCAGGAGCTTTAGCTGGAAAAGTATCTGGTGCAGGTGGAGGTGGTTTTATCATGTTTGTTCTAGAGCCAACAAAGAAGAAATTGGTAGAGAATGCCCTTAAGTCATTAGGAGGCTTTGTTATGCCTTTCCAATTTACCGATGGTGGTGCTCATGGATGGAAGATTTTCGACACTGGTCTGTAGTTGTCGGAAACACTTGTTTCATAAATTGATAATACGATAATGGAGAATAAAGTATATAAGCATTTAGAACTGTTGATAGAAAGGTATCCTGTCCTTTCTGCATGCAAGCAAAGTATTATAGAGGTTTACGAGATATTAGAACGCTCGTATGTAAATGGTGGTAAGTTACTTGTTTGTGGTAATGGCGGTTCATCAGCCGACTCCGGTCATATTGTTGGTGAATTGATGAAGGGCTTTAAACTTGGGCGAAGAGTTTCTTCTAGCTTTGCAGAGAAGCTTAAGAATGTTGACGAAGAACTGGGAGCAACTATCGCTGAGAACATACAAAGTGGATTGCCTGCAATAGACCTTACTGCGCAAGCACCATTGATGACTGCCTTTATGAATGATTGCGATCCTCAGTTGGTTTTTGCTCAGCAGGTAGGTGGTTATGGTAAGCCTGGCGATGTCTTTTTAGGTATTTCTACATCAGGCAATAGCAAAAATGTATTGTATGCCGCTGTTGTAGCAAAGGCGTGTGGTCTTCATATTATAGGACTTACAGGAGAAAAAGAGAGTAAGATGATGAACTATGCAGATGTGTGCATTAGGGTTCCCGAAACAGAAACATTTATGGTTCAGGAATTGCACCTCCCTGTGTATCATTGTTTGTGCTTGATGCTTGAAAGTCGTTTTTTTGAAAATTAGAGATAATGAAGGCAGTAATTATGGCCGGTGGGAAGGGTACACGCATCGCTGCAGTGCGAAGCGATTTACCCAAGCCGATGATCCCTGTGTGCGGCAAACCTATTCTGGAGTGGCAGATTGAAAACCTGAAAGCCAGTGGACTTACTGATGTTGTTTTGGTTATTGGACACCTTGGCGAAGTAATTAAAGACTATTTTGGAGATGGTAGCCGTTGGGGTGTAACTATTTCGTACTTTATAGAGACACAGCCACTTGGAACGGCTGGAGCTTTATTTAGAATGCCAGAATTGCAGGAAGATTTCTTACTGATGTCTGGTGATGTGATGCTCGATGTTGATTTTAATCGCTTTATTAATTTCCACAAATACCGCCAAGCATTAGCAAGTCTTACTGTGCATCCCAATAATCATCCTTTTGATAGTTCGTTGATTGTAACAGAAATCTTGCCAGCTTCTAATGGTGGCATGCCCATTCATACAAATAGGGTGGTGAAATGGATGAATAAGGAAGACGAACGACTCTATTATCGAAATGTCGTTAATGCTGGTATAGAAATGATTTCTCCTCGATTGCTTGAGGAAGCAAGAGCCAAACTTCCAAGTCTTGATAAGGTAGACCTTGATAGAGATGTGTTGAAGCCTGCTATAGAGAGTGGGAAAATTTATGCCTACGAAACCTCTGAGTATATTAAGGACATGGGAACTCCCGAGCGACTGGTTGAAGTGGAAAACGATCTACTCTCAGGCAAAATCGCCGCTCATAACTTGTCTGTTAAGCAAAAGGCTGTTTTCTTAGATCGTGACGGTACTATCAATAAGACAAATGGTTTTCTTACTGATATCAACGACTTCGAATTAATTGAAGGGGCTGCAGAGGCTATAAAGCAGATAAATAAATCTGGCTATTTGGCAGTGGTGGTTACTAACCAACCCGTGATTGCTCGCGGTGATTGTAGTTTTGAACAACTGCAAGAGATACATAATAAGATGGAAACGCTTTTGGGTAAGGAAGGCGCGTTTATTGATGGCTTGTTCCTTTGTCCTCATCACACCGATAAAGGCTTTGAAGGAGAACGCATTGAATATAAGCTTGATTGCGAATGTCGCAAACCAAAGGCTGGGCTCTTTGTACAGGCACAAAAGGCTTTAAATATAGACTTAAGTCAGTCGTACATGGTGGGCGACAGTGCAATTGATATTAAAGCTGCAGAAAATGCAGGCTGTAAAAAGGCATTTCTCATAGAGACCAATGGCGAGAATGCATTACTTGGTGTCGTAAACGAGATATTCAAATGAAAATAGCTTTTATAACGCCAGTTACTCCTTATAAAGAAAATATGGGAGGCCCCTCGGGGCATCCCTATCATTTGTTGGTTGATAGACCAAAGGAGATAGAGGTTGACATATATAGTTATAATGCAAACAAACTATCTCCCGAGACAATTGAGAGCGTAGAAAGAGAATTGCGTGTTAAGATACATCTGTTGAAGCAACCCGCTTTCTTCACTTGGATACTAAAACTGCATTTAACCTTTATCCGCCTATTCCTAAAATATCCCATCGGTTATTATATTCGATTACCAAAGTCTATGGTTGAACAGATAAAAACTACTCAACCTGATGCGGTGTGGGTGTATGGTCAGGAGTTTTCGGGTATACTAAAACAATTTAAAGAGTTCAAACGAGTACACACAGTTCCTGATTGTTATTCATTGCATTGGTTTCGTAGGCTAGGTTGTCGTTTTACTCTTGCTAGTGCAGGAGAATTCTTCCGTTGCGTGGTTAATTATCGCAAGTATTATAGAATGGAACGTGCTTATGATGCGTCTGATAATGTAGTAGCGCATTTGGTGGGTGAAGAAGATGTGCGTTTCCTACAAGAGATTAACCCTAATCTTAATGCCGTTTTTTTACGCCATCCGCACTATGAATTCCCAGAGACTCCCAAGGAGATTAAGTTTACCCATCCCAAAATAAAACTATTGATAGCTGGTCGTTATGATTTTTATATGAAAGAACGGGCAGATGAGATGGTTGATTTGTTTGCGAATAAAGATAATCTTGCTATACTCCAGCAAGCATATAAACTTACCTTTTTAGGAAAAGGCTGGGAGCAGCATGTAGATTCCTTAAACGCCCTAGGCTATGATGTTGAACATGTAAAGTTTGCGCCAGACTATATAGAAGAGGTATGTAAACACGATATACAGCTAACGCCAATAGCCATTGGCACAGGCACAAAGGGCAAGGTTCTTGATGCTTTGGCTAATGGCTTATTGGTTGTGGGTACACCATACGCATTGGAGAATATCGCGGTAGAGAATGGCGTATCGTGTGTGGAGTATCGTTCAAACGAAGAACTATTGGCTGCTTTAAAAGATATTCCTCGTAATGTGGAGAAGTATGAGCAGATGGCAGAGGCTGGGCGTGAAGCTATCTTCAGAGAGCATGGAAGAAAGCGCATATCGCAACAATTGATGGAACTGTTTAAATAATAAGGAGATGTACATATATCTACTCATTTTGGCTTTCGCAATAGTTTGTTCTTTTTTCATTAAGAAAGGCGAAGCGAAATCTAGCGCATTGCTTGTTCTTTGGTTCGGAGTATTAGCATTATTTGTTGGCTTTTCTGATATGCTAGGGGGCTACGACCGATATATATATGGAGAACTATTTGATGAAGTGGCTGACGTGAGACTTGCAGGTGGAGATGTTAAAACAGCTTATATCTTTGAGTTGTATGCATCTGAGTGGGGCTTTAGTTGGCTAAATGTAGGCATCTCGTATATTACTGCAAATAGATATATTTTTATTTTGATATTGACTATCGCCATTTATGTTTTGCTCTTTATCTCTTTTATACGGTATGTAGATAATTATCCTTTTGCAATAATGTTGTTTATGGGGTTAATTTTCTTTTTCACCTTTACCTATCTACGGCAATTGTTAGGTGTGGGTATTGGGTGGTTATCCATAACGTATGCATATAAGAGAAAATTGCTGAAGTTTCTTGCTGTAGTACTTTTGGCGACTTTGATACACAATTCAGGTATTATTCTTTTGCCAGTATATTTTTTAGCAAAGAAACAATTCTCAAAAACAACAGTGGTGTGGGTGATGCTTTTTTGTCTTATTATTGGTGTAACAGGTATCCCATCTACGTTATTTGATTTATATGGTTCTGTTTCAGATATGGAAGGTAGAGGACAACAATATGCAGAAAACGAAGTTGGATTTAAAGTTGAGTATATCTTAGAAGCATTTTTCTTTCTCTATTTTATATTGCGAAATTATGAGAAGATACCCAATACCCCATCCAAGACCATATTATTAAATATGGCATTGGCATTTTGCGCAATATTGCTAATATTTATAAAATCGTTAAATGGTGGTAGATTAGGGTGGTATTATTTAATAGGTTTAATTTCTACATTGTCATTAATCGTCCCTAACGCAAAGCGAATAACCTCTCAATATCTTGCACTTGTAGTTTTTTCTTGTTTCTTGTATTTGAGAATTTTACTTTTTTCTTGGGGTCCGTTAGGAACGCTTTATCCTTATAAATCCTTTTTCACTAATGGTGTTAGAAAGGGAGACTGGGTGCATGATAAGTGGGAATACGATCTAGATTATGACATTGATAAATTTCACCGTTAAGAATAAAGTTGTTTCTATGTCTTTAAATAAAGAACGCGATTCAAATATGGAGCTGCTACGCTGTGTAGCTATGCTTTTAGTGGTGCTAGTACATACTGGTTTTTTATCGTTAGGGTTGCCCACATTTGAGGAGGCAAACACTGAACCATTTTCTGTGTTTATGAGATTTCTTACACAATCAGTATCAGTGGTGTGTGTAAATGTTTTTATACTTCTGTCTGGTTGGTATGGAATCCGCTTTAATCTCATACGTCTAGGTAGTTTCCTTTTTCAGGTTTTTTTCTTTTCTGTTTTAATATATTGTTGTTTCGTTTTCGTCAACCCTCGCGAATACTTGAATTTACGGTCTCTGTTAGTGGTGTGTTTGCTTAATGGAGAAGATTATTGGTTCGTAAAGTCTTATGCGCTTCTATTCCTTTTTTCACCATTTCTTAATAAACTTATAGAGGATGCATCTAATAAAGTGTTAGTTAAGCATATATTAATTGTCTTTTTTGTATTTCAAACTATTTATGGATGGCTAAGTATTAATGGAGCACCAGAATTTGCAGGAGGATTCTCGGCATTGTCGTTCATAGGGTTGTATTTATTAATGCGTTATTTAAGGATTTATGGCTTTGAAACATCTAAGTTTAGAGGTAAACAATATATTGCAGTTTTCTTTGCAATAGCTATTTTAAATGCTTCACTTGCATTTTTCCTGGCTCGAATGAATATTATGGTGTTTGGTAGAATATTCACCTACACTAACCCTTTAGTTATATGCCAGTCGCTTTTTATGGTGTTAGCCTTCTCTAAGCTTAATATTAAGAGCAAGTTTATTAATTGGATGGCAATATCTTGCTTTGCAGTTTATTTAACCCATGCTAACCAATTTATTTTGAGACCATTTTTTGGGCGATGGATAAAATTCTTGTTTGACGCTCATAGCACCATGATGTTTGTTTTAACAGTGGCATGCACATTATTGGTAATCTTCTTCTTTTCAATATTGCTTGATAAGTTAAGAATATATAGCTGGAAGAAGATAACCAGGAATTAAATTTTACGCTTATGCTTATTACTCTCTTTACTCCCACTTATAATCGGGCGCATTTATTAGAAAGGTTGTATTCTTCTATTAAGAAGCAAACTTATCACCATTTTGAATGGTTAATTGTTGACGATGGGTCAACTGATAATACAAGCGAGGTGGTTAAGACCTTTATTGAGGAAGGGATAATAACAATCAAATATGTATTTAAGCGCAATGGCGGGAAACATCGTGCCATTAACGAGGGGGTGCAACAAGCACAAGGCGAGTTGTTCTTTATTGCCGATAGCGACGATATGTTGCCGCCTGATGCACTTAAAATGGTTGTGGAAGTATATCAACAGATAAAAGATGATAAAAACTTTGGTGGTGTAGCTGGTGTGGATGCATACCCCGATGGGCGAATTGTTGGCTCTGGCTTACCTACACCTACTTTAGATTGTAATTCCATTGAGATTAGAAGTAAATATCATGTGCTAGGGGATTTGTCTGAGGTGTTCCGCACAGAAGTTATGAAAGAATTCCCTTTCCCTGAAATTGACGATGAAAAATTCTGCCCTGAGGTACTAATCTGGAATAGGATAGCTCGTAAATATAAGCTTAGGTATTTTAACGAGCCCATTTATATTGCGGAATATCAAGATGGCGGATTGACAGCCAGAATTGTTGAGATTCGCATGAAAAGTCCCATTGCCAGCACCACCTGTTATGCCGAAATGCTTTCGTTGGATATTCCTTTTAAAGATAAGCTAAAGGCTGCTGTTAACTATTGGCGATTTAGATTGTGTTGTAAAAAGGGCAAACCTGCACCCAATATCGGGTGGATGTGGATGTGTGTGTGCCCCTTAGGATGGTTGATGCACATAAAAGACCTGCGTTTGGTAAAGTAAAATAGAGAGTTCAATATAATAGAGAGTTCAATATATGCGCATTCTTCAAGTAATTACTTCCCTGCAAACTGGTGGGGCTGAAAAAATTGTGGTTGACTTGTCTTTGAAGCTTAAAAGTCGAGGACATGAAGTTGATGTCGTGGCTTTCGCTGGCGGTCCTTCTATCTTTAAGCAGGCTTTAATTGATGGAGGCTGTGGCGTGATAGAGTTTTCTCAAACCGATAGCGTGTATAACTTTAAGCATGTTAAACGGCTTAAACGCCTCATGGCACACTACGATATCGTACATACGCACAACACTTCACCACAGTTGTTTGCTGCTATGGCCAAAGGAAATTGTAAGGCCAAATTGGTCACAACTGAACACTCTACCAATAATCGTAGACGTTCAATTTGGGGATATCGTAGTATTGACCGCTGGATGTATAGCCGTTACGATAAAATAGTCTGCATTTCCGATATAGCTAAAGAAAAACTACTTGAACATATTGGCAACAACTACCAGCAGAAAGTGCTCACCATTAATAATGGTGTGGATGTTCAACGATTTTATCTTGCAGATGAGGCGCCAAACTTGAGACAGGCCGATACCTTTGTTACTGTTATGGTGGCTGGATTTCGCGAGGCTAAAGATCAAGACACACTAATTCGGGCGATTGCTTCACTGCCTAACCAATATCAGCTGTGGTTGGTAGGTGATGGGGTAAGACGTGATGCTTTAGAAGCTGTCATTGCATCAGAAGGAGTTGCCCATCGCGTTAAACTTTTGGGTATTCGTTCGGATGTTCCCCAAGTGCTGAAAGCTGCTGATGTGGTAGTGATGTCTTCCCATTGGGAAGGCCTCTCCCTCTCTAACATTGAGGGTATGTCGTCGGGTCGTCCCTTTATTGCGAGCGATGTTGATGGGTTGCGCGAGGTAACCAAAGGTTATGGCGTGCTGTTCCCCCATGAAGATGCTAAGGCGTTAGCTGGCATCATCCAAAAACTGCACGATGATAAGGCCTATTACGATGAAGTGGCCGAGAAATGTTACCAACGTGCTATGATGTTCGATATTGAAAAGATGGTAGACGGATACGAAGCTGTTTATCAAGAGTTGATGCATAGCAAATAAGCATTTCTCTTTTATGTGCACTCAATATTGGTAAAGAACGAAGCAGCTCACACAATTTCTTCAACAACAATTTATTAGACAATGATACATAACGATAAGCATATACTACATGTGGTGAATATTTATTTCGTTATACCTTATTTCTTGGGAGGGCAGTTTGAATACTTCCGAGAATTGGGCTACGAATTAAATGTTGTATGCTCTGAAAGCCCTTATTTGGCTCCTTATGCACAACAACACCATTTTGGCTATCGCGAAATACCTATCCTACGAAGCATCAACCCCATTCAAGACTTTAAGTCGATTAGGCAAATTTGTCGTTACATCAAAGAGACACAAACGGGTATTGTGGTGGGACATACACCCAAAGGCGGGCTCCTGTCGATGGTGGCTGCCTGGTTGATGCGTGTTCCTAAACGGGTGTACTTCAGGCATGGGCTGGTTTACCAAACTTCTACAGGACTCAAACGGTTCATTCTCATGAGTGTAGACCGTCTTGCTTCTCTGCTAGCAACTAAGATTGTCTGCGTTAGTCCTTCTGTTTTGGAAGAAAGCATCAAAGACAAACTCGCTCCTGCACGTAAGCAAATTGTGTTGGGTAAGGGTACTTGTTCGGGGGTGGACACGCAAGGCAAGTTCAATCCACAGAATATCGACCCCACAAAGATGGCCGAGTTTAGAAGTAAATGGGGGATTAATGAAACCGACTGGGTTGTAGGCTACACCGGACGCCTCGTAAGAGATAAGGGAATAATAGAACTGGTAGATGCCTTCCAGTTGATTAAGGCTAATAACCCTAAACTTAAACTCCTTTTGGTGGGAATGTTCGAAGAACGAGACGCCTTACCACAAGAAGTTCAAGACAAAATAAAGAACGACCCGCAGATTGTTTTTACCGATTTTCAGAACGAAGACATGGAATATTTCTATGCCATGATGAATGTCTATGTGTTGATGAGTTATCGAGAAGGCTTCCCCACGGGTACGCTCGAAGCGCAGTCGATGGGTGTGCCTGTCATAACAACGCGCGTAACTGGCTGTTGCGACTCGATTGTGGATGGCCAAACGGGTGTGTTTGTCAACCGAACACCTCAACAGCTTGCTCAAGTTATTGAGGAGATGTCTAGAGGCGAACGCTCGTTCTCTAAAGAGCAAGTACGCTCATGGGTTACGCTTAACTTTGATAACCTTAGGGTGTGGGAAGAAATTAAACGCTTGTATGCTCCATCTTCCAAAGCCTAACACAAATCTAAAGGTCTCAAGCAATGCCTCTTTTATTGGATACTCAATTTCTTAAGGCACTGCTCACAATGCATATTCCTAGTTTGATTCAAACATAAAAGAAAATATTAGGGAGTAAAAAATATAGGTGCAAAATCACTTACGCAAAATCTTAGCACCGCAATATGAATTTAACATTATAGCATGAACATACTTATTACAGGCTTGCATGGCTTTGTGGGTCAAAATCTTGTGGCCCAGTTGTCTGGAAAACATCGCATTTTCGGCTTGGCGCGTACAGCAGGCAAAATGGCTGGCGTTGAAAAAATATATACCTGGAACGACCTCGATAATGCCTCTTTGCCCGAAGTTGATGCCATTATACACCTTGCAGGAAAGGCTCATGATACCAAAAACCAAGCTAAGGCTGACGTTTATTTCAAGGTGAACAGAGACCTCACAATTAATCTTTACAACTATTTCGTAAACTCGTCGGCCTCTAAATTCCTTTTCTTTAGCACGGTGAAGGCCATTGCCGACGAATTGGGTACTAGTGTACTGACCGAAGATGATGAGCCAAAACCCAAAGGACCATATGGCGAAAGCAAACTCGAAGCTGAACGTTATATCCAAACTCATCCTGCATCTAACAAGCAGGTGTATATCCTACGGCCATGTATGATGCATGGCGAGGGTAACAAAGGCAATCTTAACTTGCTTTATAAATTGGTGGCTAAAGGCATTCCTTGGCCGTTGGGCGCATTCAGCAACAGTCGTTCGTTTGCTTCTATTGACAATGTTTGTCTCATCGTTTCTGAATTACTTAACAGAGATATTCCTGGTGGAGCTTATAATATTGCAGATGACAATCCGCTGTCTACAAACGCCCTAATCGAGATTATCTGTGGCGTGATGGGTAAGAAATGTCGCATTTGGAATGTTTCGCCTGGGTTAATAGGCTTATTGGCTAAGGTGGGTAACGTGTTGCACTTGCCACTTAACACCCAAAGACTTGCTAAGCTAACCGAGAGTTATGTAGTGTCTAACCAAAAGATAAAAAAGGCGCTGGGTGTTGACCGGTTGCCCATCGACTCGAAAGCGGGTCTTGAAAAAACAATAAGGAGTTTTATTAAGCATTGAGATGATTTATCTGTTAATTGTTGTTCTTGCATTTGTCTTCGAATTACTGTATTTTAAAGTCGCTTCGAAGTACAATATTGTAGACCGACCCTCTGAACGCGGGTCGTCAAAGGCTGTTACCTTGCGCGGAGGTGGCATAGTGTTCCCTTTTGTTGTCTTGGTCTACTTTTTTTATTCGGGTTTTGCTTATCCGTGGTTTATCGTGGGGATGTTGATGATTTCTTGCATCAGTTTTTACGACGATGTTAGCTCCTTGCCGCCACGCATTAGGCTTCTAGTACATTTTGTAGCCATGCTTTTAATGTTTCAGCAGTTGGGCTTAATCACTTCTTCTTTGTGGTGGCTTATTCCCATTATGCTTTTCGTTTGTGCAGGGGCTATTAATGTGTTCAACTTCATGGATGGCGTGAATGGCATTACTGGAGGTTATGCCACTGTGGTGTTGGTGGCGTTGTTGTATGTTAACCACCATGTCATTGAGTTTGTCGACCCTAATTTTATTTTGTTTAGTCTTATTTCTGTACTTGTGTTCTGCTTCTTCAACTTTAGAACGCGAGCCAAGTGTTTTGCTGGCGACGTGGGGGCTGTGGCCATCGCGTTTGTCATATTGTTCTTTATTTGCAAGTTGGTGTTGTTAACCAACGACTTCTCGTGGTTTGCTTTCCTCACTGTTTATGGTGTCGATGGTACGCTTACACTCATTCATCGTATTTTACTGCATGAGAAGTTATCCCAACCCCATCGCAAGCATGCTTATCAGATAATGGCCAACGAATTAAAGATGCCCCATGTCTTGGTTTCTGCCATTTACATGTGTCTGCAAGCTTTGGTTTGTTTTGTTTACTTACTGAAGCCTGGCCTGATAATGTTTGCCGCAGTGGTTGTGGTATTGTCTTTGGCGTATCTTCTTTTTATGAAGAAGTTTTTTCATCTACACCTGCAACGCAAGTGATGATAATACATAAGTATAAAAACAGAATTAGATTTTATGTTGTCTTTTAATAAACTAGTTAACTGGTATTTCCGTAGAGAGTCTTTGCCTTACTGGTGCATCTTCCTTATCGACTGCCTCATTTGCATTCTTGGTGGTATTTTTGTGTGCATGCTGTTCTTCCGCTTGTCGCGCACTGCCGCCAACATCATGCCCATTATCAACACATTGCTGTTTTATCAGCTGTTTAATGTGATTGGTTTCCGTGTGTTCCACACTTATGCTGGCGTAATACGCTATTCGTCGTTTATCGACCTCAAGCGGGTGGCTTATGCAATGGGGTTGGGCTTTGTTATTGTAGCCATTCTTCATTATTTCATTATCTTCACGCCCGAAACGCATCAGTACCTCGTGCCGTTGCATTTAAGGCATATCGTGTCTATTTATCTGGTTACTACTATCCTGCTGTGGACTTTCCGCATCATGATTAAGGGTATCTACGACACAGTGTTCGATACCGAACGGGCCAAACGTGCACTTATCTATGGTGTGCGCGAAGGTGGCGTGGGACTGGCTAAAAATATTGCTGCGCAAAAGCCACAACAGTTCAGACTTTTCGGGTTTATCACTCACGAGGATACTTTCACCAATCATTATCTCATGGGTAAAAAGGTGTATCCTGTAGATAAAGACTTGCTCAAAGTAATTAAGGAAAATCGTATCAATGCCGTGCTGGTGTCGCCCTTACGCAACGAGGTGTTCCGTGACAACACGCAGCTACAAGATATGCTCATCGAGGCTGGCGTTAATATCTATATGACCGAGGGTGTGCAAGAATGGGATGGCGAAGATTCGTCTAAGGTGGTTAACACACTGAAGGAAATTAGTATAGAAGACTTGCTGCCACGCGACCAAATTCAAATCGATATGCAAAGCGTGGGCAACCTCTTGCACGGTAAGAAAATTCTTATCACTGGTTCGGCTGGTAGTATTGGTAGCGAGATGGTTAGGCAGGTGTGTCTCTTCCAACCTGGCGAACTGATGCTGGTAGACCAAGCTGAGACGCCACAACACGACATCCGCCTGATGATGGCCGACAACTATCCCAACGTGAAAACCTCTACCGTGGTGGCTTCTATCGCTAACCGCGACCGCATGGAGGGCATCTTCTCGACTTTCCGCCCTGATTACGTGTTCCATGCCGCTGCTTATAAACACGTGCCTATGATGGAAAACAACCCCAGCGAGAGTATCCAAAATAATGTTTGGGGTACAAAGGTGGTGGCCGACCTTAGTCTGAAATATGGCGTAAAGAAGTTTGTGATGGTGTCTACCGATAAGGCTGTTAACCCCACTAACGTGATGGGCTGCTCTAAACGTATCTGCGAGATTTACGTGCAGGCGCTTGATAAGGCCGAGAAAGAGGGCAAAATCCATGGCACAACGCAGTTTGTTACCACGCGTTTTGGTAATGTGCTGGGCTCTAATGGCTCGGTTATACCGCTGTTCGAACGACAAATTAAGGCTGGTGGCCCCGTTACCGTTACCGACCCCAACATCATTCGCTTCTTTATGCTCATTCCCGAGGCTTGTAAACTGGTGCTCGAGGCGGGTACAAAGGGCAATGGCGGCGAGATTTTCGTGTTCGATATGGGTAAACCTGTGAAGATTGCCGACCTGGCTAAGCGTATGATACGCCTTTCGGGAGCTAAGAACATCGAGATACAATACACGGGGTTGCGTGCTGGTGAGAAACTTTACGAAGAGGTGCTCAACGACCAAGAGGGTACTTTGCCCTCGTTCAACCCCAAAATACGCATCGCAAAGGTGCGCGAGTACGATTACGAACAGGTGAACACCGATGTGATGGAACTGGTATCTATATCGCATACCTATGATGATATGAATATCGTGCGCAAGATGAAACAGATTGTGCCCGAGTTTAAGAGCAAAAACTCTGTTTATTCTGAGCTTGATTAAAAGCTTGGTTGTGATGCCCATATAACGAGATGGGGGCGGTAAAGACGAGCAACGATGCCTGCTGTGGCGACGTTTACTATGTGTCTTGCCGCTCCCATCTTGCTCTTTTAGGGCTTTTTATTGCTGGCCTTGTGGCTTGCATCTTCATTTTTATGGTTAATATTCATCCTTTTCAATTTTAATCTCGGCATGATGCTGTATTCTGTTCTTCATAATGAGTTGTGGCAAACGCCATTACCCTTTACTTCGCTCAGTCACGAGCAGTTTGTTAAGCTCCAACAGGCTTCTGCCAAGCAAACGGTAGAGGGCTTAGTGATGGGCGCCTTGATACGCAACAATGTGAAGTTGGAGCGTGCCGACGCGCTTCTGGCCTATTCGCGCACCATGATGATTGAACAACTCAACCACAAGGTTAACGCTGTGGCTAAAGAGTTGGCAACCATTTTGGCCAACGATGGCATTGATTATCGCATCTTTAAGGGGCAAACGCTGGCTTTACTCTATCCTCATCCTGAAACGCGAATGCCGGGCGACATTGATTTTTATTGTGTCCCCAACCACTTTGCTCGTGCCCAACAGCTGCTGCAAAAGGCTTGGGGCATCACACTTGGGGGTGAAGAGAGCATGCAACATCGCGACTTCTCTTATAAAGATGTGCCTTTGGAGATGCATTTCTGCATGATGAAGTTTAACAGCAACGCCATCCAAACTTATTGGGAACGTCTGCTGGCCGAGGCTTCTATCGAGCAGGTGTCTATCGAGGGCGTGGCTGTCACCACGCTTCCGCCCACGCTCAACGTGCTTTACACCTTTCTGCATCTCTATCATCATTTGGTGGAACTAGGGGTGGGATTGCGCCAATTCTGCGATTTGCTCGTTCTCTTGCATCGTCATTGTGAGACAATAGACCGTGTTGCGCTCGAAAAGCATCTGCGTGCTATGGGCTTTTATCGGGCTTTTTGTGCCATTGGGGCTGTGCTCATCAATAAGTTGAACTTGCCCGGCAACGAGTTTCCTTTTACCATTAGTGCCAGCGATGCGCAGTATCAGGATGCCATTCTCGATATTGTTTTTATAGGTGGCAACTTTGGTAAGCATCATTCCAACACGGCTGTGCGCTCTGGCATGCGGTATAACATCGAAGCCACCATGCGTAAGTTGCGCCATTATCGCTTGTTTTGGCGTCTCTCGCCTAGAGAGATAAGGGCTACTTTGGTTAAAGAGTTACCCCGAAAGATGGTGATGTTGGGATTTAAAAGGGGAAAAAGATGAAGAGGTGAAAGGGTGAAAGGGTGGCTAACCTCTTCAAGTTTTGTTCTCTCATTAACTCTTTTCTCTTTAACCTTTTTATCCCATTAGCTATTACTTCATTAACTTGGTTACTTGATTAGCTATTACTTCATCACTTGTTTACCTCGTAAGGCTATTAATTACTTGTTTCAATAGTAAAAATGTTTAAGGTTCTCCTTTTTTTTTCGTTCTTTGTTCTTCCGTCAACAGCGCAAACCAGTAAGACAGAAACAGCATTGAGTCAAGCTGGTTATGTAAATGTGCGCGAGCTAGACCCCACTTTGCAAGTGTCGTTGATGTATGCCCGAGCCGACAACTTTGTGGGTTCGGTGCTCTATACCGACCTGCGCCAGGCTTATTTGCATGCCGATGCGGCTGCTGCGCTTGTAAAGGCACAACAACGACTGAAGCAGTTGCGACCCGAACTAAGCCTTAAAATATACGATGCTGCGCGCCCTATGCACATACAACAGAAGATGTGGGATAAGGTGAAGCATACATCGATGAACATCTATGTGAGCAATCCTGCTCATGGTGGTGGCTTGCACAACTATGGTTTGGCCGTCGACATCACTTTATGCGATGCCAAAGGCGACAGTCTACCCATGGGTACAAAAATAGACCACTTAGGAACGGCGGCTCATATCGACAACGAAGCGCAACTGGTGACTAAGGGTATTATCAGTCGTAAGGCTCAACAAAATCGCCAATTGCTGCGACAGGTGATGCGCTATGCTGGCTTTAAACCCCTTCGCACAGAGTGGTGGCACTTTAACTTTAAGTCGAGAGCTGAGGCCAAACGCCTTTATAAGGTGATAAAATAGGCGTGTTATGCCTTATGCTCACTTGTTTACTGCCCTTTGGGCTTTTATTTGCCGTGTGTGCTTTGGCTTGACTATAAGTGTGGTAGCAATGGAGAATAGCGGTTAAGGCGAAGTAAACATACAGAAACCTGATTGATAGCCCTTCGCGGCACACTGTAAGGCGAGTAACCCCATTACAAGTAAGTGATAACGTTGTTGCACTTACTTGTAATGGGGTTATTTTGTTTTACCAACTTGCTTATAATTTGCACAATGCCTACACCCGTTTGGGGTAAGAAAGCGCCCAAAGAAGGGGGCGAGGGCTAGCATAGAAAAGTTTCAGTAGCCTGCTTTTTCAATACGCACTGGCAATGGCTTGGGCATATTCTCGAAAAATAGTATGCAACCAATGCAGCACAAAGAATCGCTCGCTCTGCCGAGTGGGCTAACTGGGCAAGGCTAATCTCGTGTTAAGGGCAATACATCCACGAGCTGATAGCAACATTTATTCTGGCGCATAACTTGGCCGAATATTGTGATGAATGTAAAATATTCGCACCAAATTTTAACATTGTGAGTGCGCTCGGCGAAAAAAATCTAGGCATGGGCCTTAAATTCTCGCGTATTTTTTAAGTTTGTAATGATTTGATTGATAGGTGTTTATGAGGGTGAGAATAGATGGCGTATTTATAATTGTTTGTAAATCAGAATGTTAACTGTAGGGTGATTGAAGTGGAAGGATGCTTGTAAGCTTATCGTTCTTCATTGGACAATTACACCAGAAATGGTGCTTTTCCCCAATTTTTGTGCATTTTAGGGCGGTTTTCCACTTGTTATTGGGTAAAATGCAGCAAATAGCGTTGCGTTTAGCAAGAGATAGCACTGCGTTTTGGTGCATATAGCGTTGCATTTTGGTGCATATAGCAATGCGTTTTGCAGCAAATAGCTTTTCAAAGGCAAAGAATGGGTTTGCGTTTTCTTGTGTTTCTCGCTGTAAATTTGGCGCGATTTTTCTTGAAATAGAAACGTAAAAGCATAGTAAATAACCAAAACAAGGGTCGAAAGGGTGGCGAAGCATTTCGCATTTTCTCCCATTTTGCTGTATTTTATCTATGTTTTGGCGGTGCTTTTGAGCTAGAATGGTTGGCTAAAGAAGTGTGTTTTGTAAAATATATTTACCGAGTTAACAATTTGTTGGTGGCCTTACCAATAAGCAAGAAAAAGCCATCGACCCCATTATGGGCCAATGGCAAATTCAATATGGTGCGAAGCCACAATGTGTTGCAGTAGATAAGGGCAAATAAATCAGCGCGATAACATGGCCTCTTAGTAAAGACCGCTATTTATTGGCGTACCATTTGCGATTGATTTTGCCATTGGGGGTAAGTGCTAAATCTTCCACTTGCTCGTAGAAGAGTGGCACTTGATGGGTTTCTAAATGTGCTTTTAGTTGGCGTGCCAAATTTTTGGGCACTATGGGCATGTGGTTGTTGGGTACCACGAGCAACTTTAGTGCCTGCCCTAAAATGGGGTGGGGCACAGCAATGCAAACGCAAGCCTTAACCTCTGGAAAACTGTTTGCAACCGATTCCACCTCTTGCGGACTAACTTTAAAGCCACCAGTGTTGATGATGTCGCTATTGCGGCATTTAAAGTGCAAAGCCCCTTGTTCGTCTATCTCGCCCCAATCGCAGGTGGTGAAACGGCCATCGGCTAAGGGCTCGAAGGTGGTTTGCTCACCCATGCGCAAGTATCCGCTCATCAACGAAAGCCCCCAACAACGTATATGGCCCTCGGGGGTGATGTCGAAATGGGTGTGAGGAAGTGCCTTTCCCACGCATCCAGCCACATGCTCATGGGTGAACTCGAAGGTAGAAACAACCCCCGTCTCGGTAGACGCATAGGTGTTGAATAACCGTGTGTTGGGCAAAAGTGCGTGGATGTCGGCCATAGTGGCTGCATCTAGGGCGTCGCCGCCTGTCTCTATAAAAGCCATTTTGTTGGCCAGTCCCTCCATTTGCTTACCGCCAAAATGGGTAAGCATACGTATGCACGAGGGTACGAGAAAGGCTGCTGCAGCCATATCCTTACATTGGGCAGAGACAGCAAACAGCTCGTTGAGGTCTAGTTTGGGCATTAGATGGCAAGTGGCGCCCATTGCCAGCGTGGCAAACACCTTGGAGAGACAGCCCAAATGATTGAGTTGACCGGGAATAATGAAGGTGATATCAGGGCGATAAGCCTGCGCGTGGATGATGTTTTCGGCAGTGGCTGCTATGGCTTGCGTGCTAATCACAGCCCCCTTGGGTGTGCCTGTGGTGCCTGTGGTAAACAATACGTCGGCCGAACCCTCGGGGAAGGTGAACTGTTGTAAGGCATTTTGCATCTGGTGCACCTGTTGCGGGGTGGCGGTGGCAGGCAAGAGCACGGCTACGGCACCAGCCATGTGCACAGCAAAGTAGCTTACGAGAAACTTCACATCTGAAGTAGCTGTAAGCACAACGCCTTGTTGCTGCATGCCCTGGTATTGTTGGGCCTGAGTGGTGGCTTGTTGCAACAGTTGCTGATAGGTGGTGGCACCGTGGGCGGATACCACAGCCAGTTTGTTGGGTGTGTGTTGCGCATGTTTTTCAATGCGTGCCTCTATACTAAGCATTGTCGGCCATCTTGCGTTTAACCATCTCGGCGAGTGTGTCAAGAGTCTTGAAGTTGGCGGGGGTGGCGTCGGTGGCATCTATATGGATATTGAATTTATCCGATAGAAGCATCATTATTGTTGTGACGTCTAGCGAATCAAGTTCAGCCATTAAGAATTGCGAATCCAAATCCACCAAGGGTAGTGCATCTTCTAGTATTGTCTTTATTTTCTCTTTCATTGCATAAAGGGTTTTTTATATGGCATTTGTGTAGTGCGTGGCATGCTGTGCGATGCCCGTTTGCATGGGATGGACCGGCGCAATAAACGAAAATGTGCGCGCTACCCCATGGATAACGCGCACAAAATTAATAACAATCGCACAAATGGCAAGCGTTTTTGACTCGAAATTGCTTGTTTTGGCGGTATAGCTGCCCTTGCTAGTCTGCTTTTGCACGATTATTTGCGTGGGTGCAGGTTGAAAAGGTACATTCTATTGAGTTGTTGTGTGGCTCTGTCTGGAAGCTTTGTTTTTAGTTGGGTTTAAGATTTTGGGCCACACATAGCCAGGGTTGAATGTTGAGCAGATAGTTTGCCCCTTGAAGTGGCTAACCAAGCATTATCATTGGGTAAGCTAAGTGTCCAGTTCTAGGGTGAAGCGAGGGGAGACCTGCGTTTTATTTGCTATTGTCGGCCGTGTCGTTGTTGAGATAATACAAGTCGCCCGAAAGAATTTGCTTTACACGAGCAAACAATTCGATGCCCATCAGTGTGAACGAGATGGCTTTGCCGTCGGGGGTGATGAGGATGCATTTAGGTATATCGCGAACGCCGAAGAGGTTGGCCGAGGGCGACACCTTGTCTTGCGTGTCGTAGGCTTGCAGCCATCCTTCGTTTTTAATGCCCAGCGCCTTTACGGTGCGGGTCCAAGCATCACGTTCCCTGTCGATAGACATATTTACCATAGCAAACTTGTCGGCAGCGTTACGTGTTTCGTCGTAGATGCGCTTTAAATTTTCCATTTCATCGAGGCATCCAGGCGCCCATGTAGCCCAAAAGGTAAGCAGCACGTGCTTTCCACGTAGGTCGCTCAGCATAATCGTCTTACCGTCTTCTTGAGGTAGACGGATGTCGGGCACTTCGTTTCCCTCTCCCAGGTTCAAGGCTTTGATACTGTTTTCTAGAGCGATGGTGTAAGGATGTTTAGCCAAAGCTGGCGAAATGCTGTGTGCCAGTTGTCTAACATGCTCTTTGTTGTAGAAGGGTAGCATGTCGCGTTGTAGCAAAAGCGGAGCCAGAGGCAGGTCGTTGTGTTCGAGTAAGAATTGCATTCGGTTGGCGTTCCATTCCACTTCGGTGGCAGCTCGCAAAGCCTGTCGGGCGTCTCTACCAGCATTAGTGGCCATAAAGTCGTTACCCATGCGGCGTTGCAGGGCCAAAACAGAATCGTTGTAGGCTCTATCGCGTTGTTGGGCAAGCGCCAGATAAGCTTGGTAAAGCGTATTGGTGGTTGGGCCAGTAACCTTTACGCCACCTTCTTGTCCAGGCATAGGCACCACGATGTTCACCTCTCCTGGTTCTACCCAAAATGGGATGGCATTGCTTGCAGCCCCAGTGATGTAGTAGAGCATGGAGGGACTGATGGGTGTTACGTCGCGGTTGAATCTAAAGCGCCCCTTGTTAGTGACGGTAGAAGCTACTTTCACCAGGTTGCCATCGCCGTAATCAACGCAGAGCGACACGTTTTTTACTTTGGCTTTAGCGCCAGCAGCCACCAACGAGGCAATTTGTCCGCGTATAACGCAAGTTTGCGTGGGGGGCTCGGGTGTGGGAAGCGTGGGTGTTTGTGCCACAGTGTTGAGCGGAAGCAGCGTGCAGGCCAAAGCCAAAGTGGCGTGCCGAAGGGTGGCAAACAGCTTTAGGCCAGTGCGACACCATGTGTTGGTGCTGGCCAATGGGTTTTTAAGTTGGGTGTTAGTCATGGCGTTGTTCTCCATTTTTTAATCGTTTTACGGTGTTGATTAGTTGTTCGCCCCGCAGGTCGTAGCCAACGATATTGCCTTTAGGGCTGATAAGTATTGTGCAAGGAACCGACGTGGCATTATACAATTTGAGGGCTTCCGAGTCCCAGCCCTTTAGGGTAGTGATGTGTTGCCAGTCGTCGTTGGCTATCTTGTTTTTTGTGATACAATCTGTCCAGTCTTTCTTTTTACTATCAATCGAATAGCTAAGCACCACGAACTGCGCCTTGTCGCCCGTTGTTTTTAGTGCCCGCTTGATAAAGGCGAACTCGCGTCGGCAAGGTGCACACCACGAAGCCCAGAAGTCGAGCAACACGTATTTGCCGCGCAATTGCGAGAGGCTAAGCGTCTTGCCATCGGGCGTTTCGCCCTCCACGTCGGGTGCGGGGTTGCCAATTTGCATGTTAGAGGCGCGCACCAGGTTAATGAGTTTTTTGTAGATGGGGTGTTTTCGTGTTTCGGCAGGAATGGCGCTAAACAGTTGCGATTCGATGATTTCGGGTTTAAAGTATTGCAAGAGCTGATTTTTAATGATGTAGAGTACCACGGGCGAATTGAGATGTTGGCAAACAAAGTGCATTGTGGCAGCTTGGAGGTCGAAACTATTGGCGCAGTTGGCCGACCACTGGTAGCGTTCCATCATCATCTTATTTGCCAGTTCGCCCAGCGACATGCCCCGTTTCATACTATCAAGGCGTTGCATTCCTTTTTTGCCCATTTCATCGGTAAGTCTTTGATATTCTGCGATGGTGTTGTTGGCCAGTGTGCCTTCAACCTTAGCATGCGAAGGATATTGGGCGTTAAAGGGCTGAATGACGATATTCCCAGGTTCGAGAAACAATTGAACAGCTCCATTGTCGAAGCCCGTGATGGTGTAAGGAGTAACTACTTCGGGAGCTTCCCCCTTGAAAGAGAACTGCTTGTTCATAACAGTGGCCGAGTCGATCACCACCTCTTGGCTGTTCACTTCGTGTGTTAAATACACCTTTTTAACGGTAGCCTCAGAGTAACATAGGGAATCGTTGAGCATAGTTCCCGAGATTACGAACTGCCTTTGTGCGCCAGTCGTGAGGCTATAGGCCAGCAGCAATAAAGGTAAAGCATGTTTGGTGTGCATGGTTCTTGATTTTTTAAATACTATCTCTAAATTCAAATTCGTTTTTCTATGGTGGCAATGGTGCGCACAGTAATTTGCTCTTTGTGCCAGGGTGGTGGCCGTTGAGCGGTGTCTTGGGGCACGCTGGGGCAGCTGTGCCAAGTCACACCTTAGAAAAGATGTAGCATAGTTGGGCAAAGAGCGTGTGCCGAGATGGGCTGCAGATACGCCTTAGGGTGGCATTTCGGCCATCTTACGTGTTTGGTAGTGCGATTTTACGTTTGTTCATGGCTAAATTTTGAGTTCTCTACTCTCTAATATTTGCCTTTCACGAGTTTACATCTTATTATGCGAGCATTGCTCGCGCTTGCCACGTAGTATTTAGGTGGGGCATTGTGCTTGCTTCTTTAGCGGTGCGTGCGCATTTGATGCGATTAGCAGCAGAGCCAGAGCTGAAGAGCGTGTCCCAGATGATTATTATGTCATGGCAAAATTACAAAAAATACAAATTGGGCGTTGTATTTAAAGTTTAAAAAAGTTTAAATATTTGCATGTTTTTGGTGCCGTTTGGTCTTTAAAGTTCTTTGTTTTCTGGTATTTCGCATTTGTTATTCTGTTTTTCTATATTCTGAATAATTGATAAATTGCACTGTGCGCATTGTTTAAGAACACAATCAACTTGTTGAACTATGGTGCATCAGTGCAGGTAGGGGTGGCCATGCTTTGGTGTAGATATGGCAGGTGTGCGCATAGTAAAAGAATAAAAACAGAAATAGCTTAGTGGGCAAGTGTTGAACAAGCGTCAGACAGAGGTAAGGGGAGACTTTCTGGCCTAAGATAGCGCGCAGGTAGAAGTCATTAGGCTACTTCTTTTTTGTTTTAATTCGGCTCTTGATAGAGCGCACGCTTCCTGGACTGATACCGAGGATGTCGCCAGCATCGGCTTCGCTTTTGCCCATCTTACCCGTAACGATAAGGAAGAGGTATTGGCGAGAAGACAAGCTGTTGTAAGTTTCATCAAGAGAGGCGATAAAAGGCGCGTCGATAAATTTAAAATACTCGATGAAATCGATGAAATCGTTGTTGCTCCAGTGCACCGTGGAATGGTTTTGCACAATACTTTCGTAGAGCAATTTGCCATTACTCAGCACCTTAAGTTCTTTATCCTTAAGATTGTTTACGCGCTGTCGCAGGGCACTTAGTTCCTTGTTTGTTTCGGTTTGCGAGTGTTTAAACTGGTCGAGGCGGTCGCTATATTCGCTAATGAGGAGACGTTTTTCAAGAATGCTGCGTTTAGCTTTGGTTACTTTATACTTGTGATAGAGCACCAGCGACACCACAGCCAGCACCAGCACCACCGCTAGGCATGCCATATAGATGCGATACGAGCGAATTTCTCGTTCGCTGGCCTCGATATCAAATCGGTTTTGGATTTCGTAGATGTTATTAGTTTGCCAGTCTTGTTGTTGTTTTTCCTTAAAAATAAGTAGTGAGTCGGCCGTATCTGCAGCCCCGGCGTAGTCGCCCATCTTTTGTTTTAGCTTAAAGAGATTGTATAAAGCCTTTTCGCGTGTATACACATCATCGCTTGCCAGCGCCTTTTGTAGTAAGTCGAACGCCTTTTGGTATTCCCCACGTCGCATATACAAGTCGGTAAGGATGGTATAGGTGTAGCTGTCGGGGCGTTCTTTAAGAGCACGAAGTATAAAATTGGCCGATTTCACCGTGTCTCCCAGTTGTCTGTACGCATCGCTGATATTAGCTAGGAGCACCGTTTGCGTTTCGGTGTCTAGGTGTTTGTAATATTTAAGTGCCTCAAGCAGATAGGTAAGGTTGCTATCGGGTTTCGCCAACCCACTGTAAGCATTACCCGTGTAGGTAAGGCTATAGGCCAGCCACATATCATTTTTCCCCTTAATAGCCATTTTTCTCGCCTTTTCGGCATAGGCAAGTGCAGTGTTATAGTTTTTTGTGGTGAGGTTAACGTAGCTAATGGTGGAGTAAATTTTGTGCATCAGTGCAACGCCCCCATATCCCCTAGCTGCGTTTTCGGCCTTTTTCAAGAGTTTAACGGCAGCAGTAACGTTGTTGCGGTTGAAAAAAAGGATGCATGCCTTGTAGTAATAGGCACGAGCGAGCAGATCTTTGGGTCCGTGTTGTTCGTAGTAAAAAACAGGAATATCAATCGAATCATTGTCGATAGGTTGCATGTCGCGATAAGCAGCTTCGGTTTTAAGTAGCGTAAAATAGGCCATTTCATCGCTATTGTCCATTTCGTGGGCAGGGATTGCCTGAACCATGGCGTAGGCTTTCTCCACCTGGTCTTTACTCAGCAAGGAGTCTATCTGCTCCAATCTGCTCGAGGTGCGGTTGTTGCAGGCGCAAACCACGGCGATTAGTGCAAACAATGTCAGTAAAGGATGTTGTTTGTCGGCGCACATCATTGTTTTTGCTTTCGTTGATAGTAGGCCGCTTCCATGGCACCTGCATAGATTAAGGTTGGTACTTCGTACAAAGTTTTGTTGCAGTTGCAGGGTTGCAACATACACAAAAAAGTCGAAGTTCACCCCATTAGCACAACAGGTTATTGGCGACTTGTTAGCAAAATTATGAAAAATAGTTCGTTTAGCGTAATTTTTTCTACTTAAAAGATGATTTCTGCAGTTATTTTGGTGCTTTTTACGGTAGAAACGCTGAAACGGCCTTCAATATTGGCATTAATAGGGTATAAAATGAGCTTGTATTAAGTAGGGGGAATTTCTTTATATTGACAAGATAAAGCCCTTATTGCGCCTGCAAAAACTTCGCTTTTTATGTCTTTGGTAAGTATTGTTTTTATGCAAGTGCCGTGACGCAATTTAACTTTAAAGGTCTCTTTTTCGTATTTTCTCAAACTTTATTTATGCTAACAGAGGGTAAAAACTGGGCTTTTCCGTTGCAAATCGAGCAAAATTGAAAATCTCCCAATGGTATCGGGACGCCTTTGTACAAAGGGTTGTTGCAGTGCAACACAAAATACTGTTTCCGAATATCCCGTTTTGTTTGTATAAATTAATGGTGTATATTTGCAAAAGATTGTTTTGTGGCGCATACCATGGACAATAGGGGTGGTTAAACCGCTACACTTCCACCAAACAACACCTTATATATAAGGGCCCAAAAATAAGGTAACAAAGTGGAAAGCGATAGGATGCACATCGCAAATCCAATCAACCGGCGAACAACTAACACCAAAACATGTAACAAGAAGAGTTAAACAAAAGATTTACAAACTCGAAAATTGTAATACCTATGCAAAGAAACTTATCAAGACCAATGAATGTGATGTTCTGGCTTGTAGCACTGTTGTTGTGCTGGAGTCAGGCACATGCGCAGGGCTCGAGTACCTCGGGCAACATTACGATTGAAGGCATTGTAATCGACAACAACACGAACGAACCCGTTGTTGGTGCAACATTAAAGCTGAAAAATGGGCTTAAGGGCACGGTGACATCAGCAGATGGAAAGTTCGTGATGCCAGGATTGTCGGTGGGCGATGTGGTTCACGTGAGTTTTATCGGCTTCAAGTCGCGCCAATTTACGGTGGGCAAGAAACGATTTGTAACAGTTTATCTGGAAGACAACGCCAATCAGTTGGACCAGGTTGTGGTGACAGGATTTCAAAAACTGAAGAAAAACAGTTTTACAGGTACGGCCACCGTGGTAACTGGCGACGAGTTGAGAAAGGTAAACGTGAAGGATGCCATGAAAGCTCTGGAGGCATTCGACCCCTCTTTCCGTATTATCGACCGTGGTGGATTTGGCTCAGACCCCAACCACATCAACGAAATCAACATCCGCGGTGCATCGAACATACAGCGTCAAGAGTTCGATGCCAACGGCCAAGCGCTGACGCGTCGCACCAGTCTTTTAGGAAATCCCAACATGCCAATCTTTATGTTGGACGGATTCGAAGTACCAGTGCAGAAGATTTACGATATGGATATCAACCGTATCCAAAGTATGACCATCCTCAAAGATGCCGCGGCAACCGCTCTGTACGGTTCGCGCGCAGCAAACGGAGTGGTGGTGGTAACCTCGGTTCCCCCCAAAGTGGGCGAAATTCGCGTGGACTACAACACAACACTGGAACTAATCTTCCCCGACCTGTCGGATTATAATCTTACTTCTGCATCAGAAAAACTACAAGTAGAAAAGGATGCAGGAATTTATACCGCCTCAGACAAGGTGGCCCAAGTGGAGAAAGACATCGAGTTTAATAATAAACTGAACGAAGTACGTCGAGGTGTTAACACCGACTGGTTGGCTCGTCCTTTACGTAATACGGCTAACTGGCGTAACTCTCTAAGTGTTTCGGGTGGTGTTAACTCTATTCGTTATGCCCTAGACGTGAATTATGATAAGAATGGCGGTGTAATGAAAGGTTCGTATCGTAACCGATGGGGTGCAGGCATGCGCATTGACTATCGTTTGCACGAATGGCTTCAAATACAAAATCAAGCCATGGTTAATCGCACCACATACGAAGATTCACCTTATGGTAGCTTTGGTTCTTACTCAACCTACATGCCTTACGAGGCTATTTTTGGTGAAGATGGTGAACTGTTGAAGAATTTGCCCATGTCGAAAAAGGGTAATCCTCTTTGGCAACAACAATATCTTGCAAGTTACTCAGGCAGAGGAGGAATTACAGATTTTAGTGACAACTTTGCATTGAACGTATATTTTACCCCCACATTGTATTTCCGTGGTTCGTTTAGTGTTACACAAAGAACAACACAGACTAGCTCGTTCCTTGACCCTCAAGACGCAGTGTTCAAGGCTGCTAGCTCTAATAAGAAAGGTGCACTAAGCGTTTCAGAACAAGAAGACTTGAATTGGAGTGCCAAAGGTGAGATGCACTTCAACCAACGGTTTAATAAACACTTTGTGAATTTGACTGGAGCAATTGACCTTCAGGAGCAGATTGCAAGAAGTCGTGGTCATCGTTATGAGGGCTTTAGTTTAGGACAATTGAATACACCAATTTATGCAGCACAGCAAGATGGAAAGGCCGGCGATGACAAAACAACTATAAGAACTGTGGGATGGTTGGGCGCACTGAACTATACTTTCAATGAGATATATCTTTTGGATGCTTCATTCCGTTTCGACGGTTCATCTCAGTTCAGTTCTAAAAAACGTTTTGCACCCTTCGCTTCAATTGGATTGGGTATAAATTTGCACAATTATCCTTTCATGAAGAAGGTCTCTTGGCTCAACTCTTTGCGCTTTAGAGGAACTTATGGAAGTACAGGTAAGGTTACATTCTCACGTTTTGACGTGATTAGTAGTTACAATATTGACACAAGGTCGTGGTATTATACAGGTCCTGCTGTTACATTGGCAACAATGGGTAACCCTGACTTGACATGGGAGTTGAATAAAACGCTTGACTTAGGTTTCTCTTGTGAGATGTTTAAGAATAGACTATTCTTAGAAGCAACATACTATCACAAGGCCACCGATAGGACCATTGACCAAATTAAAATTCGTCCCTCATCGGGTTTTGAAACCTATAGCGGTAACGCTGGAGGCGTGTTGAATGAGGGATTTGAATTAAAGACTCGTGTCGATATTTATCGCAACCGCGATCTCTCTGTTGTATTTAATGCAAACTTAGGTTCAAACAAGAACCGCATTACGAAACTAAATTCGTCAATTGAAGAGTACAACAAGCGTATTCGTGAAAACAGTAAGATTGAAAATGGTGGAAGAGGAGGTTCGTTGCCACCAATTCTCTATTACGTAGGCGCATCTACCTCGGCTATCTATGCCGTACCATCTTTGGGTATCGACCCCGCAACAGGTGTTGAATTATACCTCAAGAAAGACGGAACAATAACCAAAGAATGGAATCAAAACGATATGGTTGTTTGTGGTGACCTCAATCCTGACGTGCAAGGAACATTCGGCTTGAACGTTGCATATAAGGGAGTCTACTTGAATACAACCTTTAAGTACGCCTATGGCGGACAAGCCTACAACCATACGCTTGTTTCTAAGGTTGAAAATGCTAAGATTAAAGACGAGAACGTAGACCGACGCATTATTACCGAACGTTGGCGTAAGGTGGGCGATGTATCAGCTTTCTACGGTATCAGACAGAACGCAGTGACGAATGCAACATCTCGTTTCGTGCAGAATGATAACTATGTGTTCTTTAATAGCCTAACTTTGGGATATGACTTCCCCAAGTTTATTACCTCGAAATTGAAGCTTAATGCCTTATCCTTTGTTTTCAATGCTTCGGATTTGGGCAGATGGAGTTCGATAAGGGTAGAACGCGGACTTTCTTATCCCTATGCGCATAACTATAGTTTCAGTATACGTGCTAGTTACTAACAATGTATCAACTTAAAAAGTTAAGACAGATGAAACGTACGAAATATTTTCTGATTGCATCTGCAATGACAACGCTGATGTTTAGCAGTTGTAACGACTGGCTCACAGTGCCTGTAGATGGAAAATCTACTGCAGATGAATTATTCACGGGTTCTGAAGGATATAGGTCGGCGCTCAATGGTATATACAAGGGATTGGCATCAGACAATTTGTATGGACAAGAATTGCAGTTTGGTGTTATCGACTTTTTCTCTAATCAATACAGGAACGACTTACGACAAGATGAAATGAGTAGCAATGTTTATATTGCTGCTGGAAAGCGTGAGTTTAAAAATGTATCACTACAACCTGTATTAAACTCAATTTGGCTTGAAGCTTTTAAAAAGATCGCTGCAGCCAACGACCTTATTGCCAATGTGGAGAAAACAAAGGATGATGCATTTAAACGAGGTGAAATGGAACGTAAGATGATTTATGGCGAAGCATTAGCCATAAGGGCTTTCTTGCATTTCGATATGCTCAGATTATTTGCTCCTGCTCCTGTTAACGATGATGGACTTACTTATATTCCTTATATTGCAAGTTTCCCTGAAATTCAAGCAACGCATAAACCTGTAAAAACGGTGTTAGACTTGGTGATTGCTGACTTGGAGAAAGCTCGCGAGTTGGTGAAACCTTATGACTTATCACCTTTAGGAATGAGCGCTAATGCATCGGGTAGGTCGCGCTTCTATAATAATCTTGAATATGGAATGGAAGGCTACGGAGCAACAGGCGACCTTGATGAGTTCTTCTTTGGACGTGGCTACCGATTCTCTTATTGGGCTATAACGGGAATGCTTGCAAGAGCATACCAATATAAGGGTGGCTTTGACGCATCGTTCTATGATAAGGCTAAAGTACTGGCTCAAGAAGTGATTGATGCTAAATGTACCGATGCTAAAGGCGATAATGCACATTCACCATTTAAACATGAAGACTTTGGAGGATTCGCTTATGCCGAAGACCCTGAGCAAATGGCAAATGTCCGTATGGTTGAGAACCTGTTATTTGGTATCTATCGCGACAATGACGCAGAGCAAAAGCTCTCGACATTGGAGTCTAGTTTCCCACGTGAGAAGAGATCACCAGGTCAGTATAATTTCTTTGCTGTGAATGTTGATGGACAAGACATCTTCAAAACTGTAAGTGGTGTGGATGACTCAAAAGACGATATTCGTTGTGCAAGACTACTTTATAAGCCTATTAACTCTTATGGTATATTGCTTTCTACCAAATGGTATGTTAAAACAAGAAATCTTGATGAAAGGAAACGCACGTTGAATATCTTCCCAATATTGCGCACCTCCGAAATGAGATATATTATTGCCGAATCATACGCAAGAAGCAATGAGTTTGATAAAGCTTACGAAATCTTGAACGAGATGCGTAGGAACAGAGGTTTATATAGCAGCGAGCTGTCACCGCAGACCACATTGGAAGGCTTCTTAAAAGATCTCGTTCGCGAAGGGCAACGTGAATGGATTAGCGAGGGCCAATTGTTCTACTTGTACAAAAGGCTAAACTTTAATGTGAAACGCGAAGATGGTACTTATGCTCCTTTAAAGAAAGAAGAGTGCGTAGTGCCATTGCCTATCAACGAATCAAGATAACCCCTTAACACTGTTTGGTTATGAAGAAATTACTTTATTATATCCCCATGGCTGCGTTAACTCTGTTGGGAGCATGTACTGAAGACGCGCTGAAAACATTCGGGGAAGACAGATATGTTTATTTCGAGAAGTTCTATCGCGATGCAGATGCTCCTGGAAAGGAGAAAGCAGACTCGACAATGGCTTCATTCTTCTTCTACAACGACGATGTTAACACCATTGACGCTTTGTTGGAGGTACATATGGCAGGAAGAGACCTAACACACGATGAAACTTTTAAACTAAGGGTGGTGCCAGAAGAAACAACGGCTAAACCTGAAGAGTATGAAATACAGGACGTGTATACATTCCGCGCGCGTAAGGCTCAACCCGATGCTACTAATCGCAACGATACTATTGCCATTAAAATGCATCGTTCAACTAGGTTGAAAGACTTTCCTCATGGGATAAGGCTCATGCTTGAACTAGTACCACAAGGCGAATTGCGATTGGGCCAAAGCGAAAGAGTAAAGGCGCTGGTTGTGCTTACAAAAGATGCCATCAAGCCCAAATGGTGGAAAGAAGACATAGAACGTGACCTTTTGGGTACATATTCGAGCAAGAAGTATAAACTTTTTGTGACATATGTAGATACTAAACTGCAGTTCAATCAAGAACTAGTGGATAAATACACCTCCAAAGCAATACTATTAGTAAGAAACTTTAAGAGGTGGTTGGCTGAACATCCGAGAGAAGCCGTTGAAGAAGATGGCGTAACTCCAATTACAGTAAACGTATAGTGTTTCACTAATAGAAAGGATAAATATTATGAAGAAGATCATATATTTCATGATGTGGCTGTGCATACCCTTCTTGACAGGAGCATGTTTCAGCGATGAAGGAAACTACGAATACGAGTCAATCAAACCACCAACATGGACGCGCGACTTCATGAGTAGTCCAATACAAATTTCAGTTAGAGAAGGAAGACCCATTAGAATAGATGGTTCGAAATGCTTTAACTGGGGAAAGCTTGATTCTTTGCAGCGAAGCGGAGAAGTGCGTTATGAATGGCGTTTCTACGGAAAGGTCTTCTGTGACGAACTAAAGGCAGAAATTCCCTATGACGAGTTTATGAAACGATGTGGACTTGATGAAATTCCTATCTCTTCATTCGAGCGAGGCGATTTTGCTATCATTGAAAAGTCTACTGGCGTGAGTTTCAAGGTACTGACAACTTTTTATTTCCATACGCAGATAGATGAGAGCGACTTCCTTGTTTACTCTGCTAAGTCGCCTAACGAACCTCATGTTGGTAAAGTTAATGTGATGCGCCTAGAGTATGCTCGCGATCCTAAAACGGGTGGATATAAAACGGATTTCGTGTTGAGCGATCGTCATTTCTCGTCAGATTTACCTGGAACGCCTAAGCAATTAGACCTTTCTGCAGCAAAGAATGTCAGCCTCATTGGCTCGGCAACGGCTATTACTGAAGAGGGTGATGCTTACGTTCTCAATGCAGCCAATCTGCAAAAGGTTTGGGACTTGAGTTCTCAATTCGATGAAGGTATTCCCGACAACTTTAAGGTTAGCGCGCGTAAGGACCAAGAAGGTGGTGGAACAGAATCGCAAGCCTTTACTTGGGTTGCAACTAAAGACGGACGTGTGTTTACTCGTCAGTTTGGAAAACACTATTTAGGTGGAAAGTTCCTCAGCGAACCTTATTATCTTGACTCGCTTGGCTACAAGATTACGATGTTCGGACATACCTGCTGGGGTATTACAAACATTCCTTGTTACGACGAAAAGAATAAACGTGTGCTTGTAGCTACTAGCTTACAACATAATGCTTACGGCTCTTATCGTAGCTATATCACTGTACTGAAATCAGAAGGATGGACTGGAACGCCTGTGATGAAGATGCCAAACGATACGGAAGTGTTCTATCTCACACAGATGAATGGCGACCAGTATTGGGACAATAACCAAAATAGCTGGTTCCAAATTTACTTCAATACAGCAGGGCAGTCGGTTGTTGGTACATTCTCTGTAACCAATCGTGGGCGACAGTTGAATATGACCAACTCATATTCTTATCCCTATCCAGTTACAGGTCACTTGTTTAATAAGGAAACAGTGTTCCTCACAGCAGCTGGTACACGCCTCACTGGAAGTAGTTCCAAAACCTATATCGATCTTTTCTCTGAAGGTAATGAAGTGTACGGTATCAAACGTAGTGGTTTGATGTGGCCTGGACAGTTCGATTATGAGATAATAAAACTTCCTTTAAAAGGTATTACTTCGAAGATTACCAGTATGACCTATAACCGCGATGACCTATTTACTACATCGAATTATCAGCATCTAGTGATTGGTTGCGAGAATGGAGACATCTTGGTTTATGATGCTGATGAACTTCAAAATCCTACATTAAAGAAGAAATTGAATGTTGGCGGTAAGGTTGTTTCGATTAAACAATTAGGCCTTATCCGAGCTTCAGTAGACATGTATTAAAAAAACAACTACAGCAGCTGCCCTTACCACAAGGGTGGGGCAGCTGCACAAACAAATATAGATAAAATGCAAAATATGATGGTTTTTAAAAGAACTGCCGGCGCATTTTTGATGCTATTAGCTGGCGCGTTTACACTGCAAGCGCAGAATGACAAAGTGAACCTCAACATTAGCGTGGCCAATAAAGGCGGCGCACCCACTATCACGCTTAAGAAGTCGGCCGAATGCCAAGCTTATTGTCTTGCCTTGTTCACATCAGACATCGCTGGCATCATCAAAGATGAAGTGGTTGACGGATATTTCACCGGACAAAAGAAGCCCCACTACACCGATAATGCTAAGGATAAGAAACTGGTGGATTATGGATTGGTGGTTGTTCCCGAAAAAGAATACACCCTCATCGCCCTCGGTTATGGCAAGGATGGAAAGCCAGGTAAGGTAGTTCGTACACAGTTTGTTGCTCCTCGCAGGCAAGGTTTCTCTTCGGCGCAAGTGTTGGCACAGGTTATCAACCTCGGACCCGACAGCGTTACGGTGAAGTTCACACCCAATACCGATGTGGCTGGCTATGCACTTTGCCAGTTTGAAGGAGGAACTATCGAACAAACCGTGAAAGAACACGGACCAATGATGGGCTTCTCTAATGCTTACGATATGATTAAGCAATTTAGTGGAAAAGATTATACCACCGAAAAGCAACACACTTGGCGCGAAATGGTGCCAGATGCTAACTATGAGATTTGTGTGTTGGCATGGGATAAAAATGGTGTATTCCAAGAAATTACTAAGGTTCCTGTTACAACCAAGAAGCTTGGCGGACCTGGTGATGCCACTGTAGAAATTAAGATTGGTGAATTTGGTGGTAGCAAGAAGGGTGGTTATTTCCAAGATGTTACTTACACTCCTAACGACCAAGCTGCTTTGCATCGCGACATCATCATCACCGAAGAGGCTTTCAATAAGGCCGACATGGGTAATTTTGGCGTAATCAAGATGTTGCAAACCGACCATCCCAAAGATATCTACTGGAACCAATACCGTGTAGACAGAGCTAGATGGAACGCCACTCCACTCACCACCTACTACGCTTGCTCTATTGCCAAGAACGTAGACGGCAAGTGGGGAGAACTCAAAAAGGTGAAGTTTACCACACCTGCAGCTAAAGAATAAAACAAACTCTTTGCACTAGCTTCTGGCTATCATGTAATATTCAGTTGGCGGGTTTTGCTTATGCCTCGTCGTTGGTATAAAACCACACCAAAGGCATTCGCAAAATAGTTCACCAAGGCCTACTATGCCTATAAACTTAGTGATGAACCACCAATTCAACAGAATGGAGTGGGGCGGCCAACCTTCATTGGCCACCCAATAACTAATGATACTCGTATTTAGTTGATGGTAGGATGATACCGCACCCGGTGTGTTTTACTCCTCCATACGCATGTCGCACTATCCAACTTAACATAATCTTAGGGGTGTTTCCTAATAAGATAAGCCCCATAACCTTGCGAATGCGGAGTGAGAAAACATCCGGGGCGGCTCTGCTAGGATGCTATTTGCAACAGTGGCACGTTTTACGCTGTCTAAAAACCTAAACCACTTATCGAAACAAAATGAATAACTTGAAGACAATTCTATCTGGTTGGGCTTTTTTAGCCCTGCTTTTACCCACTAGCTTGTGTGGGCAAAACGCTAATCAGGCCCCGCCTATCCCCGTTGATACAGCTGTGAGGATTGGTACGCTGCCCAACGGATTGACGTATTACATACGCCATAACAATTGGCCCGAACATCGAGCCGACTTCTATATTGCCCAAAAGGTGGGCTCTATACAGGAAGAAGAGAGCCAAAGAGGTTTGGCCCACTTCCTAGAACACATGTGCTTTAATGGAACGAAGCATTTCCCTGGCAACGAACTTATTCGCTACTTGGAGACGCTTGGTGTGAAGTTTGGTGGCGACCTCAATGCTTACACCTCTATCGACCAAACCGTTTACAATATTTCTAACGTGCCCACAATGCGCCAATCAGCACTCGACTCGTGTTTGCTGATTCTAAGCGACTGGGCTAACGCACTTACGCTCGACCCTGCCGAGATTGATAAGGAACGCGGAGTGATACACGAAGAGTGGCGCGAACGCACCGGGCCTAACATGCGAATGCTCGAACGCAATCTACTTAAATTATATTCGGGAAGCAAATACGGTGCTCGCTTCCCTATAGGACTGATGAGTGTGGTAGACAACTTCAAACCTAAAGAGTTGCGCGACTACTACGAGAAATGGTATCATCCATCTAATCAAGGCATCATCGTTGTTGGTGATGTTGATGTGGCACACACCGAAGCCATGATTAAAAAGCTTTTCGGCCCCTTAAAGAACCCCGAAAACCAGGCTAAGATTGAAGATGTGGCTGTGCCTGATAACGAAGAACCCATCATTGTGGTGGATAAAGACCGCGAACAGCAAAGCAGTGCTGTGGAGGTGTCGTTCAAGCACGAGGTTTGGCCCGATTCAAAGAAGGCTAATGTTGATTATCTTCTTGCCAATTATGCCAAGAATATGGCTCTAGGTATGCTCAACGACCGTTATGCCGAGGCTGTACAAAAGTCGGCCGATTGCCCTTATCTTGGCGCTTCGGCTGCCGATGGCAACTTTATCTTTGCCAAAACGAAGGGGGCTTTCACCATCAGTGCCACACCACGCGACATGGCTGGGTCGGCTGCTGCATTGCAAGCTGCATTGGTTGAGGCTCACCGAGCTGCCAAATACGGATTTACTCAAGGCGAATACGATCGCGCTAAGGCCAACTTGCTCAGTGCTTTAGAAAAGGCTTATAATGGCCGAGATAAACGCGGAAACGCCTCTTTTGCCGACGACTACAAAGGTCATTTCCTTTCGCAAGAGCCCATTCCCGCCTTCGAAGACTATTATGAGATAATGAAGCAGTTGGTACCCAACATCCCCTTGGCCGACATCAATAGCATCCTTCCTCAGTTGTTGCCCAATAACGACCGCAACATGGTTATCGTAAGTTTCAACAACGAACAAGAAGGTAATGTTTATCCCACACCCGAATCGCTGCTCGCAGCTGTACATGCTGCTCGTAGCACCAAGGTTGAACCCTATGTTGATACCGTAAAAGAGAAACCATTGATGACGAAGTTGCCTCGTCCTGGCAAGATTGTTAAGGAAAAGAAGAATGCCGAACTGGGTTACACCGAACTCAAACTCTCTAATGGGGTAACGGTTATCCTGAAGAAAACCGACTTTAAGAAAGACCAAGTTAACTTTGCCGCAAGTGGTCATGGTGGTAAATCACTCTATGGAGCTAAGGATTATACCAACTTGGCTGTGTTCAACGACATTGTCGCAATTAGTGGACTTGGTGGTTTTAGCAACATGGAATTGCCCAAAATTCTTGCTGGTAAGATTGCCAATGCTGGTCTGTCTATGGGCGATAAGTATATGGGCATGTCGGGTGGCTCGTCTAAACGCGATGTAGAAACGATGCTGCAGCTGGCACATCTCTACCTCTCTGGCCACATCACCAAAGACGCACAATCGTTCTCGGCACTCATGGATTCGTGGCGCACGGCTCTCAAGAACCGTTCTTTAAATCACGACATCGCTTTCAACGATTCGCTCGTGTCTACCGTTTACGGCCATAACCCACGCTTGTTGCCCGTATTGGAAAAAGATTTACCCGACATCAATTACGACCGCATTCTGCAAATAGCACGCGAACGCACTGATAATGCAGCCGCATGGACCTTCAGTTTCATTGGCGACTTCGACGAACCGCTGCTGCGTAAGCTCATTTGCCGTTATCTAGGCTCGTTGCCCACTAAGGGTAAGGTGGTTAAAGGCCATCTCACCAGTTCGTTTGTCAAAGGAAAAATTGAGAATGTGTTCCGTCGCAAGATGGAAACGCCTAAGGCAATGGCCTGTGTGATGTGGCATACCACCGATGTTCCTTACTCTGTAGAAAACGCTGTACGCATGAATATGATTGGTCAGATACTTTCGATGGTCTACCTAAAAACCATCCGCGAAGATGCATCTGCTGCTTATTCGGTATCGGCTGAAGGTGGAGCAACCATCGATGGCGACTATCACGACTACTCGGTGCTAGTTACTTGCCCAGTGAAACCCGAGAAAAGCGACACCGCAATGACCATCATCTATCGCGAAGCTGATAACATGACTCGCACCTGCGACGCAGCTATGCTCGACAAGGTGAAAGAGTATATGCTCAAGAGTGTGGCTAGCGCCGAAAAAACCAATGCTTATTGGAGTGGCGTTATCAACATGTATCGCCGTCATGGCATCAACATGCACACACGCTATCGCGACATGATTAAGCAACAGACGCCCGAAAAACTCTGTGCGCTGATGAAGCAAATACTTCAAAGTGGCAACCGCATCACGGTTGAGATGCTGCCACAAGAATAAAGGGTTGAAGCTGAATGGTTAAATAGAAGCTGTTGAGAGGTGAAAGGGCGCTGGGTGAGAAGATGAAAAGGTGCACACACCAGTAATGGCCTATGCTTAAAGGCGGTGAATCAATATAATACGATGGGGTTAGCGAACCCCTTAAATCACCCGCCCTCACGCTCATGAAGCGTGGAGCAAGCATATTTTCACCTTTATCTCCTTGCTCTTCTGCCTCTCATTCACAGATTCTACATGTCTTTACAGCTATTAAGTGAAATATAGAATAATATTAAAATGTTTGTGATTTAATGGTTTGATGAATTAATGGAACAGGAAACTGGTTCGCGATGAATAGGTTGCGCAGAGAAGCTGAGAGGGGAAGGTTGGTCTTCATGCCCCTTTTGTTTGGGCAGAATCCCCTCTTTTCCACTTCTCTGCTCCATTAATTCCAACTACAGTCTTTGCACTGATAGTTGTTGGCTTGTGGACTTAGCATGTAAACGCTAGTCCCAACCGCCCAACCACCAATGGTCTTGGCTTGTAGCCGCTGAGCGGTTGCCCTGTCTAGAGCACTTAATTGGAAAGGTAAATGGGTGAGAAAATAGGAAAGCTGAAAACTTCTAGCTGTCGCGTGTATGGCAATAGCCTAGCGCCTATGTTTGTTTTCAACTTTCCTATTTTTTCCAACTCGTTCTAAAACTGGTCTTTTAGTACAGTTTTCAGTTCTAGTCTTAATTGGTGTTGCTTATTTTTTAGGGGGAGAATGATTAGCTATCTACCCCAACATACAAGTAAGTGGCGCCAGATTAAGCCCAACACATCGAAGCACTAAGCCCCAAAGAAGCGCCCCACACACTGCGTGCGCAACTTTTATAGCCAGTCTTCGCACTTTGTCTTTCCCAGTCTTTGCTCTAATAAAAATATCAGACGCTACGTTTGGAGAAGTGAGTATGATAAGAGAGAGAATTAAAAAATATAGCATCATGCTCCTCTTCTCTTCACGTAGCGCTTTTTTCTTTGTTTTATGGCTTAACGGTGTACATTCGCCAGCCGTCTCCGCTAAAAATTGTTCTTCAATAGTCCCATTTGCCGTTTGGCTTGTCCTGCCCAATGAGCATTATCATTGGATTCAACGCTTTGTTCAACTTGCAAAATGTCAGCAAGAAGGGGGCTATCCATTAAATTTCCAGCATAATGTGTGCCAACCATGTTGAAAAAGCAGTAGGTTTAGCCTTATTGCCGCTACCACCCATTTTGTTTATGCGTCGCATTTCGTGCCTGTACAGCGCACATTTGCCCTATCATACCATGACTTTTAACGTTATACATCCCGAATTATTGTTTCCATTAGATTTTTTTCAAAGCAAAATGAGTGCTTCAGCAATTGTTTCTCCTCACAAATAAGTGTGATTATATGGCCGCCTTCACACATGCATGCCAGCCATGAAGTTTTGCGCCCATCGGTATATAGTTCGCTCTGTGTCGAGTTTTGTCTGCTTTTATGCGTTTTTATGTTGTCTAACGATAGTTTATGTAACGTTTCGCAGTACTTCTTTCTTAAGTTTTACATAAAAAAAGCCCCTCCGAAGAGGGGCAATAGGGTCAAGGCCCTTCGGCATATAGCCTTATTGTGATAAGATGTAGAATATATCTTATGGTTGCAAAAGTAAAAAGAATATTTGTTTTAACCAAATTTTTACAGTAAATTTACGCCTATATTTTGTGTAAAAACAAACGATAAAAACAATCAACTTAACCCCATTTGGTTATGAAAACAAAAATATTAGGCCTAGATACGGGCACAAATAGTTTAGCTTGGGCTGTGGTAGAACGCGATGAGAACGGCAAATACAGCCTTTTGAAGTATGGCGATACCATCTTTACCGAAGGAGTAAAGATAGAAAAAGGAATTGAATCGTCTAAAGCTGCCGAGCGAACGGGGCACAAAGCTTTGCGTGTGCATTATTATAGACGGCGACTACGCAAAATTGAGACGCTTAAAGCGCTTGTGCAACTTAACTTATGTCCTTATCTTTCTGGAGAGCAACTTGCCGAATGGAAACGGAAAAAGACTTATCCACTCATGTCCGACTTTATGCTTTGGCAGCGTTCGGGTAGTGCTTTAGAGGATAATCCTTATTTTTGTAGGCACATATGTTTAACGCAGAAGCTTGATCTGGCCGACCAAGGGCAACGTTTCCTCCTTGGAAGGGCAATGTATCATCTGGCGCAACGTCGTGGATTTCTTAGCAACAGGCTCGACACTAGTGCCGATTCCGAGGATTCGGGAAAGGTTAAATCGGGCATTGCTCAGCTTTCTGTTGAGATGGAAAAGGCCGGTTGTCATTATCTAGGCGAGTATTTTTATCAACTCTACAAGCAACACGGCAACACCGTGAGGCTAAGAAGCCGATATACCGATAGGGAAGAACATTATCAAAAGGAGTTCTTTGCCATCTGCGAAAAACAAGAACTGGATGCCCAATGGGTTGAAACCCTGCAAAGGGCCTTGTATTTCCAACGCCCGTTAAAGTCGCAACGCAAGGGTGTGGGTATGTGTACGTTCGAACCCAAGAAGCATCGTTGTGCTGAGTCGCACCCCGATTACGAAGCGTTCAGAATGCTCTGCTTCATCAATAACGTCAAGATACGAACCCCTAAAGACGTTTCGTTGCGCCCGCTAAACGCTGAAGAACGCGAAACGATTTGGCCACTGTTTTTCAGAAAGTCTAAGCCCAACTTTGATTTTGAGGACATTGCAAAGACATTGGCAGGAAAAAACAACTACGCTTGGTTTGATGAATCATGCGAAAAGCCATACAGATTTAACTACCGCATGCACCAAGGCGTGTCGGGCTGTCCCGTAACAGCACAGTTAATAGACATCTTCGGAAGCGATTGGAAGGCTGGCATTGCCGAAACATACACGGCCGTTGGAAAGAAGAACGGCACAAAGACCATAGACGAAATGGCAGATGATGCATGGAACGTGCTTCATTCATTCTCGTCGAAAGACAAGTTAAAGGCTTTCGCCACCGAGAAGTTGCAACTCGATGAAGCCTGTGCCACGAAGTTTGCCAATGCAAAACTTCCGCATGGCTTTGCCGCGTTAAGCCTTAAAGCCATTCGCAACATTCTGCCTTTCTTACGCCAAGGCTTCATCTACGCCCACGCCGTACTCTTGGCCAAGATACCCGACATTGTTTCAAACGCCGTTTGGGATGATGCTCACAAACGCGAGCAGATACTTTCCGGGCTGCTGGAGATTATCGAAAACTATAACCCCAAAGACTGTGGCGTAGAGGGTACGATAGACTTCTGCATCAAAAGTCACTTGCAAGATGTGATCGACCTGCGTCCAGGTGCAGCCGATGCGCTTTATCATCCCTCGATGATAGAAACCTATCCCGATGCGAAGCCGAACGCCGAAGGTAAATTACAGTTAGGTAGTCCGCGCACCAACTCTATTCGAAACCCCATGGCCATGCGCTCGCTGCACGTGTTGCGCAGTGTGGTTAACCAATTGTTGCGCGATGGTATTATTGACAGAAACACCGAAGTTCATGTGGAATATGCTCGCGAACTGAATGATGCCAATAAGCGAAAGGCAATAGCCGATTATCAAAAGGATATTGAACGCAAACGTGCGGATTATCGCAAACGCATTATTGAACTGTATAAAGACGAATGCCACAAAGAGATAGAACCCACCGACACAGACATTCTTAAATTTCAACTATGGGAAGAACAAAACCACAAGTGCCTATACACAGACAGCGAGATTGGCATCTGCGATTTTCTAGGTGATAATCCGAAGTTCGACATCGAGCATACCATCCCTCGAAGTGTTGGTGGTGACAGCACACAAATGAATCTAACGCTCTGCGATGCCAAGTTTAATAGGCAGGAAAAGGGTGCTAAATTGCCCGTACAGCTTAGCAATCACGACGATATATTGGTTAGAATTTCTCCTTGGAATGATAAGTGCGATGAACTACGAAAGCAGATAGATAGGATACGTACTTTTAGTGGGATGGAGAAGGGGATGAAAGACCGGTTGATACAAAAGCGGCATCGGCTGAAGATGGAGTTAGATTATTGGCAAGGTAAATACAATAGGTTTACGATGACCGAGGTGCCCGAAGGCTTTAGTCGCCGTCAAGGTGCAGGCATTGGTTTGATTTCAAAGTATGCGGGGTTGTTCTTAAAGTCTCTCTTCCACAACGAACAAAATCCCAACAAGAGCAATGTCTACGTAGTGAAAGGCATAACAACAGCCGAGTTTAGGCGGATGTGGGGATTGCAAGGCGAGTACGAAAAGAAATCGCGCGTTAATCACTGCCATCATTGCATAGATGCTATCACCATTGCATGTATAGGTAAAGGCGAGTACGATAGGATGGCGCAATACTATCACATCGAGGAACTTTACAATTGGCATGGTTCAACATCTAAGCCTCATTTTGATAAACCTTGGCCCAAATTCGCTGAAGATGTATTGGATATAGAACATTCGTTGTTGGTGAAGCATCTCACCAACGATAACATGCCTAAGCAGGCCAAAAAGCACGTGCGTACAGCTAAGGGTAAATATCTTGCTCAAGGCGACACTGCCAGAGGTTCGCTACATAAAGACACTTATTATGGTGCAATCGAGCAAGAAGGCGAGATACGCTATGTGTTGCGTAAGTCTTTAAGCGACTTTGATAGTGAATCGGAACTTGAAAATATAGTAGACCAAGCCGTTAAGGAGAAGATAAAGGTGGCTGTTGCTGGTAAGAACTTTAAGGCAGCCATTGCCGAGCCCATATTTATGAATAAGGAAAAGGGTATAAGGATAAATAAGGTGAGGTGCTATGCTGACAGTGTTAAGAATCCGCTACATATACGTCAACAACGTGATTTGTCGGATAAAGAATATAAGCAACAATTTCATGTGGTTAACGATAGCAACTATATGTTGGCGATTTATGAAGGGGAAGTTAAGGGTAAGGTGAAACGCGATTTTGTGCTTGTTAATAATATCACTGCGGCATCGTTCTTCAAGCGGAGTAATCGTAGAAAGAATGCTGAAACGCTTGTACCTAAAACAAGCCCGAAAGGTAATTTGCCTTTACTTGTTATATTGAAAATAGGTATGCAAGTTCTTCTTTATGAGAAATCGTCAGAAGAGATAAAGTTTGACAAACCACACGATTTGGTAAAACGTTTGTATAAAGTTGTCGGACTTAGCATAGACGGTAGTTGTATTATGATTGATCTAAGATACAATCAAGAAGCTAGGCAAGCCAAAGATGTAAAACCCAAGAAAGGTGCGTATATGGAAAACGAACAGTTTAGACCTTGCATAAGACTTAGGCACACGCAGTTTAAGGCACTTGTTGAGGGCATCGACTTTGAGTTTAACATTCTTGGCGAGATTAAAAAGAAAGATAACCATGCTTAAAAGAAGTCTCGTTTTTACTTCGCCCGCAACTCTGTCGTTGAAGAATGCACAACTGGTGATAACTTTAAAGGAACAGCCCGATGCTTGTCGGACTGTTCCCATTGAAGAACTTGGAGTTGTGTTGGTGGATAGCCCCATGGTAAGCCTAACCATACCTTTGATAAACGCTTTGGCCGACGAGAATGTTGCCCTTATCTTTTGCGACCAGAAAGGTATGCCTAACGCCCTTACACTTAGCCTACATGCCAACGCCAGTCAAGGCGAAAGTTATCGCGAACAAGTATCTGCAAGCGAAACGTTGAAGAAAGTACTATGGAAACAACTTATTGAGGCGAAGATTAGAAATCAAGCGCGTTTGCTTAGCAAACAAGGCAAACGGGGAGAACTGTTAAAGCCACTTTATATGAACGTGAAAAGTGGCGATGCAGATAATAAGGAAGGTGTGGCTGCTAAACTGTATTGGACCGAATTGTTTGGTAAAGACTTCCGGCGCGACCGCGACCTGCCTGGTCTCAACATCCTACTAAACTATGGCTATGCCGTTTTGCGTGCCGCCACCGCACGCGCTTTGATGGCTTCGGGTTTACATCCCGCCTTCGGTCTGTTTCACCGTAATCGGGGAGATGCTTTCCCCTTGGCCGACGATGTGATGGAACCCTACCGTCCTTTTGTTGATGAAATAGTATATAAGCTAGCTGCAGAACAAGCACTTAGCCTCGATAAAACAACGAAAGGTAGTTTAATCACCATGTTGTTTTGTGATGTGCAAATGTCCAAAGTTGTTCGTCCGCTCAGTGTAGCATTAACCATGACAACTGCATCCTTAGAGAAGTGCTTTTCGAAAGAGATTGATAAACTGCAATTGCCGATTTTTCAATGACCTACGAACGTTTAAATCACTACCATATTATGTGGCTTTTTCTCATGTTCGACCTTCCAACGTCCACTCAAAAAGAACGTAAAGAAGCTACGCGCTTTAGAAAAGATCTTGAACGCGATGGCTTTACCAAGTATCAATTTAGTGTATACGTGCGTTATTGCGGATCCTATGAGAGTATGAATGTACACATAAAGCGAATTAAATCGTTTGCTCCTAGCAAGGGATTTATAAGTATATTGTCTGTAACAGATAAGCAATATTCCAGCATTGTTAATGTATGGGGTGAGATAGAAACAAATAAACACCCAAAACCCATCCAGTTAGAATTTTTTTAATAACTTTGCATCACAAAGCTATATCTTTCCACTTCGTGTGATTATGTTACATAAACAAATTTCCTTAATATCAGTGATTTAAGTGATACACGTTGTGGTTTGATGTAGAATAACGATATAATGCAACCCAAGCCCCACGCGTGCCGTGTTGATGTAGTTGTGGTTTGATGTAGAATAACGATATAATGCAACTATTCTACCCCTGCAATGATGGGAAGTACAGTTGTGGTTTGATGTAGAATAACGATATAATGCAACTAATCAGCAAGGCGATAGCCATCGATTGCGGTTGTGGTTTGATGTAGAATAACGATATAATGCAACATAGCAGTTGAAAAATCTGTAGGATATATTGTTGTGGTTTGATGTAGAATAACGATATAATGCAACATCTTCAACGCATTCTTTGACGAGGTATCAGTTGTGGTTTGATGTAGAATAACGATATAATGCAACATTGTATGTTTTTTCGTCACCATTGCGTGCGTTGTGGTTTGATGTAGAATAACGATATAATGCAACTTGGCAATGCGACAAAACATTCGTTATTGAGTTGTGGTTTGATGTAGAATAACGATATAATGCAACTCTGCGCGCTTTACTTCTGCATCGGCTGCGGTTGTGGTTTGATGTAGAATAACGATATAATGCAACTTCAACTACTCTGATAGGGTTTCGCACTAGGTTGTGGTTTGATGTAGAATAACGATATAATGCAACTTTGGATGGAGAAGTACAGCGAAGAAACAGGTTGTGGTTTGATGTAGAATAACGATATAATGCAACAATTGCGTGTTCCTTTAATTCTCTCGTGGGTTGTGGTTTGATGTAGAATAACGATATAATGCAACTAATGAAGTGGCAGCATATAGACTTAGAGGGTTGTGGTTTGATGTAGAATAACGATATAATGCAACTTTGCGAGCATTGTCTGAATACGGAATAAGTTGTGGTTTGATGTAGAATAACGATATAATGCAACTAAATTTTTATTAACTACAATAGCAAGCCTGTTGTGGTTTGATGTAGAATAACGATATAATGCAACTTACAATGATGTTACTTTTTGGAGTAATAAGTTGTGGTTTGATGTAGAATAACGATATAATGCAACCTCATGATGTCTTTAATTGAGGTGCGAAACGTTGTGGTTTGATGTAGAATAACGATATAATGCAACTTAAGAACGACAGCGGCGCGAGTGGCGGCAGTTGTGGTTTGATGTAGAATAACGATATAATGCAACTAAATTGTTTATCATTATTAGCCCACGTCAGTTGTGGTTTGATGTAGAATAACGATATAATGCAACGCGGTTGCCTGTGTTGGTTGCAGCGGAGTGGTTGTGGTTTGATGTAGAATAACGATATAATGCAACACAGTTGCGCTTTCCTCCAACTCTCTCGTGGTTGTGGTTTGATGTAGAATAACGATATAATGCAACGCGTTGTTCGCGGTATTCGGGCTGCTGATAGTTGTGGTTTGATGTAGAATAACGATATAATGCAACCGGCGACCGCGAGAACTTCATGCGCCTCTGTTGTGGTTTGATGTAGAATAACGATATAATGCAACGATTCCTTGTAAACGTGATTTATAACTGCTGTTGTGGTTTGATGTAGAATAACGATATAATGCAACCCAATCGCCGTCAACTCCTACAAACCTATCGTTGTGGTTTGATGTAGAATAACGATATAATGCAACGCGAAATAGTTCTCCATGTAAGCGCGTTGGTTGTGGTTTGATGTAGAATAACGATATAATGCAACGCGAGTTTTTTTGGGGGGCTGAACATTCAGGTTGTGGTTTGATGTAGAATAACGATATAATGCAACAGGTTTGTGAGAATGGTTTTCATGCCTGCGGTTGTGGTTTGATGTAGAATAACGATATAATGCAACCCATTTCCTACAATTTCCTACACCGGCCTAGTTGTGGTTTGATGTAGAATAACGATATAATGCAACGCATCCAAGCGAACAATGAAGCATTGGGTAGTTGTGGTTTGATGTAGAATAACGATATAATGCAACAGGTTTGTGAGAATGGTTTTCATGCCTGCGGTTGTGGTTTGATGTAGAATAACGATATAATGCAACAACGAACGCGAACAGAAAATGTGTCTGGCAGTTGTGGTTTGATGTAGAATAACGATATAATGCAACCTACGCTTTAGAAGAGAGGAACAGCTACTTTTAGTGCGACGTGATAACGCTTATGCCAACTCATTATAAATTGCAATTACAATTATTGCTGTCCGGTAAAAATAAACTGAAAGCTCTGTATCCCTTTATCCATCGGTGTTGCAGCCGTTTTACTTATCCATGGGCTTGGTTTTCAGTTTTAAACTGTAAGCATTATAAAATGTGCTTATTTTGACAAGGAAAGCCCTATAATAACCAAATAAATTAATGAAATCATAAGTTTAAGCCTATTTTATCTAACACAGATAACTCCCAAAAGTTTTATCGGACACCAATAAATTACAATCGTATTTAATGCAGCATGGTGATGTGTTTTTAAACGAAAATAGGATAGCACCCATAGTCCACACCACAATAGAGAATGGTGCAAGGTAGGGGTTGTGCCTTATCAAACACAAGGGAATAGTGTTGATGGCGCAAACCAATTTTTCGTGTTTATGATGTTAAAAGAGTAATAAAAGTTTACAAAACACACCCCTCGGCTCATCGCATTCTAGAGAAAATAGATGCTCAAAAGCATGAATTTAGGCCGTTTTTTAGCCCTCTTTACTTTATTTTTACATTCGCTTTCTGCAAAATATCGGCATTTTGCACCATTTAGGCTTTCTATTTGCTCGATTGCTCTCGATTTTTCACCGTCCGAAAATGGGTTTCAGTCGCTAAAATACTACTTTTTTAAGTCGTTTTTACCTGTAAAAGACGCATTTTTTAGTTGTTTCGACGACCATAAAATGCTGTCTTATCCGTAAAATGCACCATTTTACCTTGCGTTTTGTAGGAGTTAGCACTGCGTTTAGCACGAGTTAGCACTGCATTTAGCACGAGTTAGCACTGCGTTTTGCATGAGTTAGCACTGCATTTTGCTACAAATAGCACAAATTTTAGCGCTAAACACCGTTTATTTCATCAAAAATTCGCTTTATTTGCAATGGGTGGCGAAGTGGTTTTTGGGTTAAGCAAACCCCTCGCGAGAATCGATTATTTGCCACCGAGTGACTAGTTGGTGAGAAAAAAGCCACTCATAATGTTAAATTTTCTGCCGAATATTTTACAGTTTAAGTATGTGTACTTTCTTAAACTTCAACCGATGGCCATACCGCTTTTTGCATGTTTTATCTTGTTTTCATTGCTTCCACGTCATTTTTCGTTTGCTTGTCGGCATCCTGCTTGTTTTATTCTTTTGATGTACCGCATTACGCTTTCAAGAAAATCACAGGTTATTCCCCATCAACAAGCGCGCCATTGTAGCTGAGCATTAGTTGTTTGAGCAATCGCTTAGTGCCGAATGTTTTCTAAATGCTGCACAATCGCATTTTGAGCGTTCATTAGCAACGAGCGTCTAACCCAAAAGCGTGGGGCAAAGACCTAAAAAATAAGTCCGGCAACATCGCTGCTGTCGGACTTCAGGAAAACTAATTCTACCAAATAAAAACTAAATATCAATCAAACTAAACATTACTAGTGTTATGTGTCGCTACTCTATTGAGAGCGTATTTCTTAGCCATGGCAATGCGCAAGCAAGCTTGGCATTGCCCAATGGCACAACTAAAACCATTTAAATTATGACCATCAGCCTTAGCCAATCTCAATGTTTCTAAACTGCTTTTGTTCTTCCTTCACCACCTTGGGTAAGTCAACAGTCAGCACACCATCGTTTACACGGGCTGCGATAGCTTCGCGATTAACGTCGTCGGGTAGGACAAGTGTCTGTTCATATTTAGAATAGCTAAACTCCCTTCGTAGGTAATGCGTTTTTTCGTTCTCGTTGGTTTCCTCGCGTTTTTGTTCCAATTTGATGTTCAGGTTGCCGTCTTCGTTCACGTTAACACTGAAATCTTCTTTCTTTAATCCAGGTGCAGCAAGTTCAACGGTATATTGTTTATCGTTCTCCAATACATTGATAGCAGGAGCCGTTGCGTTGGTTCGAGGCATGAAGTTGGTGTTTAAAAAGTCGTCGAACACTTCGGGCAACCACGAATTTCTTCTCATTACTGGTAACATAATCATATCTCCTATCTTTATAAGTTGTTGTTTGTAATTTTCGTTTTATGTCTTAGCCTTGGCTTTGCCTTGGCTTCACAAGCCTATACACAAGTTTCGTACCAACGAAATAATATACGCCAAATTGGCAAAACGATGTGACAAAATGGCAAACCGTTGTATTCGTTATTGCTTGTTTATAGCCGTTATGTGTTTATCTATAATCAGTTATGCTGTTTAGGCTGCTAAGTGGCAAATATAATTATGGTTTAGGGCAAACACAATGGGCGAAGATGTGTGAGGCATGTTGCGAGTTTAAGTTGGCGTTGTATTTTTTTATCATTGCGATTAACCCCCTTTCGCTCATTTACAAGCCCACAAGTTTACAACCATAACCATGTTTAGCCCTTGCAAAAGCAATAAATAGGCTTTTCGTTTTTTCACCTTTATTATCATCCTAGTCACTTACGAACTCAAAAAAAATACTTATCTTTGTCCACGATAACTAAAATATAGCTCTGCATAAGGGCCTAGCCGTGAGGCATTCCCCCACTTAATAAATATGCCAAGAAGCACACGCTAACAATCTTAACAGCAATTTTTTACACAATAATAATAGGTATCAAGATGTTAATTACAACAACTCCCACCATCGAAGGGCGTCCCATACAAGCGTATAAGGGCGTAGTTACAGGCGAAACGATTGTAGGCGCCAATGTATTTAAAGATTTTTTGGCTGGCATACGCGATATTATCGGTGGTCGTAGTGGCTCTTACGAGAAAGTTTTGCGCGAAGCCAAAGACACATCTCTAGCCGAGATGCAACAGCGAGCAGCAGAATTGGGAGCCAATGCCATTGTTGGTGTTGATATAGACTACGAAACAGTGGGCCAAAATAGTTCGATGCTCATGGTGGCTGTTAGCGGTACAGCGGTGGTAATCTAAGTATTATCACGTTAGGGCCACATTTTCATATACCTTCGTTGCATGTTAGTTCATCTTTGTAGCACAAAATAGGGGTGGCAATGTGCTAATCATGAAACCAAAGGCTAAAAATAACGGCACCCAACAAGACGTTGGAGTCGAGATAAAAGCCCATTCTAACCACGAAAATTAACTAAAAACAATAACAACTATCAATGACTTGTTTATCGCAAATTAAAAGTAAGAAGCCATTTGGCCGTGGTCTACGCGCTTCGCGCCAATCCCTTGCATGGGCAATAGCCTGTCTTTGCTTGTTTAACACGGCCGATGCCATGGCCGAGAGTCATGCATCGAGGCACGACAACAGCAAAACAGCCGTACTGGCACAAGATAATAAGGCCACAATTACGGGCACAGTGACCGACGGAAACGGCGAACCACTGGTGGGAGCAAGCATCTTGGCCAAGGGTAAAAACGAAAATGCAGTGACCGATATCGACGGTCGGTTTGCCATTAATGTTCCAATTGGTACAATGCTCACTGTGTCGTATATCGGTATGGAGGCTAAAGAAGTGGTGGCCCAGCGCACAATGAGCATCGTGATGAGCGACAATGTGAAGGATCTCGAAGACCTAGTGGTGGTGGGTTATGGCGTGATGAAGAAGAAAGACCTCACGGGAAGTATTGCCTCTGTGGGTGCAACAGACATCGCCAACGCACATGCCACCAGCCTTTCTACGGCCTTGCAGGGTGCAGCAGCAGGACTTACTGTTACGCGCAACAACGGAACACCCGACGGCAAGCCCTCGTTGCTGGTGCGTGGCGTTACAACCATCAGCGATACCAGTCCGCTAGTGATTATCGACGGCGTACCTGGCGACATCGCCAACGCTAACCCCGACGACGTGGAGACACTCTCTGTGCTCAAAGATGCAGCATCGGCAGCCATCTATGGTTCGCGTGCAGCAGCCGGTGTTATACTCATCACCACCAAACGAGCCAAGAACAATGAGATAAGTCTTAACTACTCGTTTGAGCAGGCTTACACCAAGCCCACCGTTTTGCCCAAGTATGTGGGTTGGAAACGTTTTATGCAAATGGTAAACGAAACACATTACAACGACAACCCTACAGGTGGCGAATATCAAACCTATGCCAAAGACCTGATAGACAATTACGAACGTAACAACGCTACCGACCCCGACAAGTATCCCATCACGCAATGGGAAGACTATTTGTTTAAAAACACGGCCTCGCAGCAAACCCATTCGCTCAGCATCATGGGTGGTGGCAAGAACGTTCGCACCAAGTTGTCGTTGCGCTACGATAAAAACGCCGGTTTATATGCCAATCGCAATTTTGAAAGATATATCGCCCGACTGAACAACGACCTGGATATCAACCCTTATATTGAGGCACATGTTGATGCCAATTTTGCTTATACCAAGTTGGCAACACCACATAACAACCCCTTTGAAAGTGGGGCACGCAACATTCCGCCCATCTATGCCGCCTATTGGCGCAATGGCAACTATGGCGATGTGAAGGACGGCGAGAACATTTTGGCCAAGATTAACGAGGGCGGAACGGTGAAAACATCCGATTATAGCATTGCTGCAAAGGGCGAATTGGTGGTGAAACCATTGAAAGGACTACGCATCTCGCTGGTGGCAGCGCCCAATTTCACCTTCCACAATGTGAAAGACTTTGTTAAAGAACTAACATACACACGTGCCGACGACCCACTTACGGTGGCTGGTCATGTGGGAGGATTTCGCACCACGTCGCTAACCGAGACGCGAAACACCCACTACGACATCACCACACAGGCTTTAGCCAACTACACGCACGACTTTGGGCTGCACAGTCTCACGGGCATGGCAGGCTTTGAGTATTATTACATGCGCGACGAAAACCTCTGGGCAAGTGGCGATAAGTTTCAGATGGCAGCCTTTCCGTACCTCGACCTTTCGCCGAGAGACGCTCGCAACAATGGTGGTAACGCGCTGGAATACTCTTATCGTTCGGCATTTGCCCGTGTAAACTATGCTTACGCCAATCGTTATTTGCTCGAAGCCAATGTGCGCTACGATGGTTCGTCGCGCTTCCACAAAGATTATCGTTGGGCAACATTCCCTTCGGTATCGGCCGGTTGGGTTATCTCTGAAGAGAATTTCTTTAAAGACAACGTGCGGTGGATGGCCCATCTGAAGCTGCGCGCCTCTTATGGCCAGCTGGGTAACGAACGTATAGGCAGCTATTACCCCTATCAATCGTCGATAAGGTTTGGTTCGGCGCTGCTGCTTAACGGCACAACGCCCGTAACCGTACCCTCTGCGGCACAAGTGAAGTATGCCGTTAAGGACATTACTTGGGAGACAACCGAGACCTGGGATGTGGGTTTTGATGCCCATTTGCTTGATGCCCGCCTTGGTATCACGTTCGACTGGTATCGCAAAAACACGCGCAACATGTTGTTACCTGTGCAAATTCCCATCTTCTTGGGTTACGAAAATCCCGACGTTAACGCAGGCGACATGCACACCAATGGCTTCGACCTAGAACTAAGATGGCGAGACAGAATAGGAAAGGTGGACTATTGGGCTGCACTTAACCTATCAGACTACACCTCGATGATGGGCAACATGCGCGGAACAGAATTTACTGGTGTGAAGATTAACCGCGAAGGCAGTGAGTTTATGAACTGGTATGGCTATGTTTGCGATGGTATTTACCAAACACAAGCCGACGTGGACAACTCGCCAAAGCTTAATAACAACGTTGCTGTGGGCGACTTGAAATACCGCGACATATCAGGACCCGACGGAAAACCCGATGGAAAAATCTCGGCCGAGTACGACCGCGTGCCGCTTAAAGGTTCTTTGCCCCACTTTGTGTATGGCTTAAACCTCGGCGCAGCCTATAATGGCTTCGACTTTAGTTTGAGTTTTCAAGGCGTTGGCAAGCAATGGAGCCGCAAAACACCTGTGATGATAGAGGGATTGGTGAACAACTGGACCAACTTCCCCGAACTAATCGACGGCCAGTATTGGAGCAAATACAACACAGCAGAACAAAATGCATCAGCCCAATACCCACGACTAACCGACACCAGTCGTGCAAACAACTACACCATGAGCGACTTTTGGTTGTTCAATGGTTGGTATCTGCGTTGCAAAAACATCACGCTGGGTTACACCTTGCCTAAGCAAATCACCCAAAAAGCCCTGCTCAAGCAAGTGCGTTTGTATCTTTCGGCCAACGACCTCTTTGCAATTAGCAACTATCCCAAAGGCTGGGACCCCGAAGTAACCGACAACGGCTATCCCATTATGCGCTCGTTGATGTTCGGACTTAACGTAAACTTCTAAACATTCCACACCACATGAAACGCAATTTCATTAGAAATATATTGGCGGTAGCACTTGTTTTCATCGCCACTGCTTGTCACGATCTCGATATGAACCCGCTTTCTTCGGCAGCAACGGGCAACTGGTATCGCGACTTACAGCAAATAGAAATGGCGCTTAACGCCTTAGACTCGGCCAAATATTGGCGTCCCGAAGGCGATAACCAAACCGATTGGAGCGACGATGCCGTGTATCGCAACGCCCTAACCGAGATGGAGAACGCCACACTCACCAGTTCTTACCACCTGGTTGAAACCTATTGGCGACTTAATTACCAAATGATTTCGTATGCCAACACCATCCTTAACCGCTACGAAACGGCGCTTAACAATGGTGCCAACCGCGAAAAGCTGATGCAATATGTGGGCGAAGCCCATTTTTATAGGGCTGTTGCCTATGGACGTTTGCTGTATCGCTATGGCGATGTACCCTATGTAACCACCGAAATAAGCATCGACGAAGCCCTGAATAAGCCCCGCGATAGCAAAGAAACAGTGCTAAAGCATGCCTACGACGATTTTGATAAGGCGACCGAACTGCTACCTAAGGCCTATTCGGGTTTGCAACGCATCACCAAAGGGGCTGCTCTGGCACTCAAAGCACGCACCGCATTGTATCTAGCCGACTATAAAACGGCGGCCGAAGCAGCCAAGGCGGTGATGAACTTGGGCGTTTATCAGCTACATCCCAGTTATGCCGACCTCTTTTTGCAGAAGACTCGCACCTCCACCGAGTTTATTTTTGCTCTTCCCCGTTCGCTTGCACTAGATTATAATGTGCTTAAGGGCAATGGTGTTTACCACCGATTGCCCCGTAATGCTGGCGGTTGGGCAGGTCGCGAACCATCTTGGCAGCTGCTGGCAGCCTACACCTGCACCGATGGTTTAAGCGTAGATAAGTCGCCTTTGTTTAATCCGCGCAAACCTTTCCTCAATCGCGACCCCCGTTGTATGGCCACCATCGTGCCCTTCGACTCGGTTTTCCTCGGCGTGGTTTATAGTCCATCGCCTGCCGATACCTTGGTGTTAAACAAGAATACGGGCAAGATGATTCGCAATCAAGACACGCGTATGGTGGCCACACATGCCCCTTACAATGGTTTGGTGTGGAAAAAAGGCATCGACGAAAGTTGGATAGCCAACAAATACATCGTAGAGAGTCCGCAAATCATTGTGCGTTATGCTGATGTGTTGTTGATGTACGCCGAAGCAAAAATTGAGTTAGGCGAGATAGACCAAAGTGTTGTAGACGCGATGAACGCTGTTAGGGCTCGCGCCTATGGCGTAAGTGCTGCCCAAACAGACAAATATCCTGCCTTTACCATCAAGGCACAAGCCGACATGCGACTAGACTTGCGCACCGAAAGGCGTATGGAACTGGCAGGCGAAGACTTGAGATTTGCCGACCTTGTGCGCTGGAGACTGGCCGAGGTGGCACTCAACCGAAAGCAATACGGCATACTCGACCCCGCCAAAGAATGCTTAGAAAAACTGGTACATGCCAACAAATGGTTCTGGCCCACTACGCCTAAGATTGACCAATATGGCCTACCCGACTTTGCTGAGATGGAAGCCACGGGCTTAATACGCGTGCTTTCGGAACGCAAGTGGGACAACCGACAATATCTCTGGCCACTTCCCGAAAAAGAAGTGAAGGTTGGAAAGGTTACACAAAACCCTGGATATTAAACCCAAATCGGTAATTAGACCAAACTGTTTCCAGAATTCTGGTTATTGTGTTGTTTCCTAACATCCTTTATTTTCTTGTCGGCAGATTGCCTGTCTTTGCAACTTGACGTAGCCCACTGCGCCTGCGTGACAAAGACAGGCAAGATGCCGACAAGAAAACAAAATATGTTTAGGCTCTAATAACCGATTTGGTTAAAGGGAGTTCTTCGTTTTTAAGTGGGTAAGTTGTTGAGTTTGATGCTGGCGCTTAGCTGTGTTTCAAACTATCAAATTCAATCACTTGCCCATTCAAAAGCACAATAACTCTCCAACTCATCAACTTGTCAATTTAAATAACATGCGAACAACTCGAATAATAGCCCTTGCACTGCTCTCAATAGCATGGTTGGCCAAGCCGATTGCTGCTGCCAATGTGTGGATAGAGGCCGAAAGCTTTCAGCATAAAGGCGGATGGCAGGTAGACCAACAAATGATTGAAGGGATGGGTTCGCCTTATCTCATCGCTCACGGACTGGGAACGCCCGTTAAAGATGCCCAAACAAATGTGAGAATAGACACGACGGCTATCTATAACGTGTATGTTCGTACCTATAATTGGACCGCTCCTTGGTATGCCGCAGCAGGTCCAGGCGGGTTTAAGGTGGCCATTAATGGCAAGCGCCTGCCACACATTGTGGGGCAAACGGGTGATAGCTGGCAATGGCAAAAGGCTGGAACTGTGAATCTTAAGCAGGGAATGGCTAAACTAACGCTGTGCGACCTCACTGGCTTTGATGGGCGTTGCGACGCCATTTGCCTAACAACAGCCGAAGTAGCACCACCCGATAACCTTGACGAACTGAAGCAATATCGCGATAAAATGTTGCGAAGAGGGGCGCAAAGGCGGTCGGCAGGGGTATTCGACCTCGTGGTTGTTGGTGGCGGAGTGGCCGGTATTAGTGCCGCCGTAGCTGCTGCACGCCTGGGCTTAAAGGTGGCTTTGGTGCAAAACAGACCCGTATTGGGCGGCAACAACAGTTCGGAAGTACGCGTACATCTTGGCGGACGCATCAACACGGGTAAGTATCCGCGCTTGGGCGACCTGCAAAAAGAGTTTGCACCCACGCTAGAAGGAAACGCCATGCCTGCCGAGAACTATGCCGACGACCGCAAATTGCAGTTTGTTAAGGCTCAACCCAACGTGTCGCTCTTTCTCAATCATCATGTATATGGTGTGAGATTAAAGGGCAATAAGACTTCGAATGCTGGATGCTGTGAGGCGAGTGGCGATGCGAATGGTGGGTCGGCGAGCAAAAAAACATACTGTTCGAACACCCAAAGCGCTGCTTGCACCACCTCAAACACCGCTATTAACCACGACAACACCATTGAAGCCGTGGTGGCGATGAACATACTAACAGGCGAAGAAATAAGTTTTGAGGCACCCCTCTTTGCCGATTGCACTGGCGACGCCACGCTGGGCGTGTTGGCCGGAGCAAGGTATGCCATGGGCCGAGAAGCAAAAACCGACTATGATGAAGACCTTGCGCCACAGCTAGCAGACCATATGACGATGGGCGTTTCGATGCAATGGTATGCCAAAAAGAAAGATAAGGCCTGCAAATTCCCCCTCTTCGAATATGGCGTTAGCTTTAACGAGCAAACCGCCGAGAAACGTTTGAAGGGCGAATGGACTTGGGAAACAGGACTGAATAGCTGCATTGTAGATAATTTGGAGCGTGTGCGCGACTATGGTATGCTGGTGGTTTATTCTAATTGGAGCTTTCTTAAAAACCGCAGTAAAGACCGTCAGCGCTACGAACGGCAACAATTGGAGTGGCTGGCATATGTGGCAGGCAAACGCGAGTCGCGCCGATTGCTGGGCGATTACGTGCTGAGCGAACAAGACATTGTGAAGAATATGCCCCACGAAGATGCCACTTTCACCACCACATGGAGTATCGACCTGCATTATCCCGACACCATCAACGCCCAAAACTTCCCCACAGGCGCCTTTAAAGCCGTGTCGCGACAGCGCGTTATCTATCCCTATGCCGTGCCCTATCGTTGCCTTTACTCGCGCAATGTTAGCAATTTGTTTATGGCTGGGCGCAACATTAGCGTTACCCATGTGGCACTTGGGTCGGTGCGCGTGATGCGAACAACGGGTATGATGGGCGAAGTGGTGGGTATGGCTGCCGCTGTTTGTAAAGAGCATAAGGCCAACCCACGCCAGGTTTATACCCATTTCCTGCCCCATTTGCAAGCCCTTATGCTGCAAGGTGTGGGTAATGCCGATTTGCCTAACAACCAAAGATACAACGAAGGATGGGTGCTGGAACAGCCACCACGCCTAGATAGCAAGCAAGTAGACCAAGAACAGGATGAATAAGGCCACAGCCTCGTTATATCATCTCGCTCTGCGCGCAGTCTTCGAAAGAGTTTTTGTTTCTGTAAAAGAGCTTAATATAAAAAATATAATCCAATGAAAAAACTATTGATTTCGCTACTGTTGGCCGTCTTAGCCTGTACGGCAACAGCCCAAAAAACAACCCAAGGCGCTGCACGACGCCCCGTGCAGTTCACTGTTTTGCAGTGGAACATCTGGCAAGAAGGAACACTTATTCCAGGTGGTTTCGAAGCCATCGTAAACGAATTGGTCAACTTGCAACCCGACTTTGTTACACTGAGTGAGGTGCGCAACTACGATGATGTGGATTTTACCAATAAGCTTTGCAAGGCATTAAAAGAAAAAGGCCTTACTTATTATTCGTTTCGCAGTAAGGATTCGGGCTTACTAAGCAAGCACCCCATAATGGATTGGACGCCCATTTTCCCCGAAAATCGCAACCATGGCAGCATTTATAAGTTGCTGGCAAAGGTTCAAGGCGTGGAAGTGGCTGTGTATACGGGGCATCTTGACTATCTAGATTGTGCCTATTACAACGTGCGTGGCTACGATGGTAACACCTTTAAGGAAACCACCAAACCCGAAACCATCGACGAAGTGTTGCGACTGAACGACCTATCCTGGCGCGACAATGCTGTGCAGATATTCATTAACGAGGCTCGCCACGATATTGCCGCAGGGCGTTGCGTGGTGTTTGGGGGCGATTTTAACGAGCCTTCGCACCTCGATTGGATACACGCCACGGCCAATATGTTCGACCATAACGGGATGGCCATTCATTGGACGGTGTCGAGTATGCTATCTCGTGCCGGCTTTAAGGATAGCTATCGCGAACTTTATCCTAATCCAGTAACCCATCCAGGCTTTACTTACCCCTGCTTTAACATTGCAGCCGACATTTCAAAGCTTACTTGGGCACCCAAAGCCGATGAGCGTGAGCGTATAGACCTTATCTATTTCAAGGGTAGAGGCATGCAGGTAGAACAGGCACAGATATTTGGGCCCAATGTTTGTGTTTGTCGTTCGCAGCCTGTTCAAGACAAATGGGACGACCCCATTTTGCTTCCAAAGGGCGGAACATGGCCCACCGACCACCGCGGATTGCTTGTTAAGTTCTCTGTGAAATAGTGTTCAAGTGCCTTATTTGTTGCCTTCCCAATCTTTGTGCTTAGCATTTGGCTAATCCAAAGGTTGGGAAGGCTATTTGTGTTTGCTGGTGTAGAGTAAAGGGCAGCAGGTATTTAGGTTGCTTGTAGATGCGATTGCGAGCATCTGTTCAAGGTGTTCAGGCAAATAAGACAAACCCATGGTAGTGCCTATGGCAAGCAGCGAGCAGCCTTTTAGCCAAGACCAGCGCAAAGAAAAACGCCTTTTTGCGTGCACAGGATGTGGTGAACAGCACGAAAAAGGCGTTAAATGTAATGAAATATTGATGCGTTATGCCATCACTTAGCTCGTTTTTGGCGTGGGTGTAATAGCTTCCAATTTGTTATTTGGTTGCTTGCAGCCTATAGGTAGGCAAAAACAGTACAGGTATTAATGGCCCATTGAGAATACGCCCCCCGAAAACGGTGCGTAGAAGCAATTAGAACGATTGCAGCCAAGCCCTAAGGTCGAGTTCCATCTCAAGGTTATATTTAAACGTTTGCTTACGTCCCCAGCCGTGGCGTCCACCAGGATAGACGTGCAACGATGCGGGAACATCGTGTCGATAAAGCTCCGCATAATAGTTAACGCCATTAATGGGCATCACCGTACGGTCGTCGTCGCTCAGTGCAATCCATGCCCTAGGGGTGGAACGCGTAACCTGTTGGTCGGTGCTATATTCGCGTTCTTCGGCCTTAGAGGGCTTAGTTCCCAGGAAGCGGTCGCGCGAACCGCGGTGAGTAAGACCAGGTTGCATGGTGATAACAGGGTAGAGCAATATTTGGAAGTCGGGTCGTGCGTCGCCCGTAGCTTTCGTTGCCAGCACCGAAGCGAGGTGACCGCCAGCCGAAGCGCCCATAATTCCCACCTCGTTGGGTTTGATATGCCATTCGGCCGCTTTGCGTCTAACCAGTTTCATGGCCTCTTCAGCATCCGAAATAGGCACCATTTTATTGCCATTCGGCATGCGATATTTCAGCACAATGGCAGCAATGCCCATGTTATTAAAGAAAGTAGCCCAGTCGCGCCCTTCGCTATCCATGGCCAATGTTTGGTATCCGCCACCAGGACAAATCACTACAGCCCTACCTGTTGCCATTTTTTCGCGTGGCAAGAACACCTGCACCTGCGCTGTGTCTTTATCGTCAGTACTGGCCACAGCAGGTTCTGAAGGCCATAAGTTGATGGTTATGGGGCGTTGTGCAAAGGCCGAAGTTGCCGAAGCCATCATCAAGGCTGCAGCAAAAAGTAAAGTTTTGGTTCTCATCTCTTTAGTTTATGATATATTGTTTGTGTGTGCAGGCCCTGAAAACATTTTGTTGCGGTGTGTGTAAGCACCGCGTGTTTATCATGTTTGCCGTTATTGGGGGCATGCGCTTACACTGCAAAGATAGCAATAAAAGTTGAAATGGCCTTTGCGTTGCAGGGCTTTAAACACTTGTTGTAAGTCAAAAATTACTTGAAGGCTTGCTAAGCTCGTGATTTTTTTGTAATATTGCAATCGAATAACAAATGTTAGAAGGATATGCACCCATTAGATAAGTTCAAGTATTGCCCCAGTTGTGGCAATTCGCGCTTTGAAGAGAACAGTGAGAAGAGTAAGCTATGTAAGAATTGTGGTTTCGAATACTTTCTCAATCCCAGCAGTGCCAACGTGGCTTTTATTGTAAATGCCAAGGGCGAATTGCTTGTTGAACGCAGAAAACAAAACCCAGGGAAGGGTACTTTGGACCTACCTGGAGGCTTTGCCGACATCACTGAGACGGCTGAAGAGGGCGTTAGGCGCGAGGTGAAAGAAGAAACTGGGCTCACGGTTACTAAATGTACCTATCTTTTTAGTCAGCCCAACGTTTACCTTTATTCGGGAATGAACGTGCAAACACTCGATTTGTTTTTCCATTGCGAGGTCGAAGACGACAGCGTTGTGCAGGCCATGGACGATGCTGCAGAGTGTTTTTGGCTTGCTCCCGAAGACATTCACACCGAGCAATTTGGGCTTCGTTCTGTGCGACAGGGGCTTTACGAATATCTGAAATACATGGAAGCGAAAAAGAAACAAAAGCAAGAAGAGACACCAAAACCCAAAAGTTGGTTGCCTTTTAAGAAGCAAGAGGTGAAGGAATAGGTGCAAAATGCAATTAACATGAGTGTGCAAGGTTGTGTGTTGAGGCTCTTTATGTGGCGCTAACGAAGGCTGTGTACACTTTATATAATAAGGCCTTTAATGGTTGTTTCGTGGCATATGCACGACTCGGTGCATGGCGAAGTAACCATTAAAGGCATTTTTGGGGGCTTAATAGTGCTAAAAAAGTTCATGGGTTGGCTGCTTATTGCGCGGCCAACCCATGAAAACAAAGTTGAGAAACACGTAAATCTTATTCAAGATAAGTGTAACCATAGAGACCGGAGCGGTAGTTAGAGAGGAACTCCTTACCCTCTTCGAGCGAAATCTTACCATGTTTAACGCTCTTTGTTACCCAAATTTCCAATTGTCTAACCAGTTTCTTGGGGTTATACTGCACGTAAGCAAGCACCTCTTCAACCGTTTCGCCGTCGAAAATCTGGTCGATATGATATTTACCATCCTTCACCGAGACGTGCACGGCATTGGTATCGCCAAAGAGATTGTGCATATCTCCGAGTATTTCTTGGTAAGCACCCACGAGGAACACGCCCAGATAGTAAGGTTCGTTTTTGCGAAGCGTGTGTAGAGGGAGCACATGCGAGATATGTCTATTGGTAACAAAGTTAGCAATTTTGCCATCGCTGTCGCACGTAATGTCTTGTAAGGTGGCGTTACGAGTGGGTCGTTCGTCTAGTCGTTGAATGGGAACGATGGGGAAAAGTTGGTCGATGGCCCAGCTATCGGGTAGCGATTGGAAGAGCGAGAAGTTGCAGAAGTATTTATCGGCAAGCAGTTTGTCCATGTTTCTCAGTTCTTCGGGCACATGTTTCAAGCCTTTAGCGATGGTGTTAATCTCTCTGCACACGCTCCAGTACATGCTTTCGATTTCGGCACGCGTGCGAAGGTCAACCAAACCATGTGCAAAAAGGTCGAGCGACTCTTCTCTAATCTGTTCGGCGTCGTGCCAATCTTCGAGCATCGAGCGCGAGTTGATATTGTCCCAGATGTCGTAAAGGTCTTTCACCAGTTGGTGTTCGTTCTCTGAAGGCTCAAACTCTTCCTTCATCTCGGGCAGTGAAGCCGTTTCGAGCACATCAATAACCAGCACGCTATGGTGCGCAGTGAGCGACCTACCGCTTTCGGTAATGATGTTAGGATGTTGAATGCCGTTTTTATTAGCCGCATCCACAAAGGTGTAAATACAGTCGTTAACGTATTCTTGTATAGAATAGTTCACCGAGCTTTCGCTGCTAGGCGAGCGCGTTCCATCGTAGTCAACGCCCAAGCCACCGCCACAATCCACGAAATTCACATCATAACCCATCTTATGCAGCTGCACATAGAATTGTGAAGCCTCGCGAAGAGCTGTTTGGATGCGTCGTATTTTGGTGATTTGCGAACCGATATGGAAGTGAATAAGCTTAAGACAATCGTGCAAACCCTTTTGGTCGAGCAGGGCAAGAGCCTCGAGTAGTTCGCTGCTAGTGAGTCCAAACTTACTGGCATCGCCACCACTTTCTTCCCATTTACCCGAGCCCGACGAGGCCAATTTGATGCGAATACCAAGGTTTGGTCTAACGTTGAGTTTTTTAGCAGCGCGAGCAATGAGTTCCAGTTCGTTTAGTTTTTCGATTACAAGGAAAATTCTTTTGCCCATTTTCTGTGCGAGCAAAGCCAGTTCGATGTAGCTTTGGTCTTTATAGCCATTGCAAACGATGAGTGAATCGCTTTGGCATTGCACGGCGATAACGGCGTGAAGTTCGGGTTTAGAACCAGCTTCTAGTCCCAGATTAAACTTTTTTCCGTGCGAGATAATCTCTTCAACCACGGGTTGCATCTGGTTAACCTTGATGGGATAGATAACAAAGTTTTCGCCTTTATAGTCGTATTCCTTGGCTGCTTGTCTGAAACAACTGGCCGTTTTCTCGATGCGACTGTCGAGGATATCGGGAAAACGCAACAGCACGGGTGGTGTAACGTCTCGCAAAGCCAGCTCGTCCATCACTTCGCGCAAGTGAATCTCGGTGTTGTCCTTACAAGGTGACACGTAAACATCACCGCTTTCGTTAACGCCAAAAAACGAAGTGCCCCAACCGTTGATGTTGTATAGTTCCTTCGAATCTTCAATCGTCCATTTCTTCATTTCTGTTTTTTGTGGGTTCTTTTATATGAATGATTTTTATTATGTGGGCCTAGGGCAGCAGATGCTTGCCAGTGGCAGAGTATAAGTGCGCATTTCGTGTTGCGCTTTGGCGAGTTTGCCATTGTGATTTGTGGTGGAGGAGAAGCGGTTAAGCCTATTTGTTACCAGGTAAAGTAGGCATTAGCCTAAGCCTATTGCGTACCTATCGTTTAACTCTCCACCTCTCTGTTATACATTCAGTAATTGTCGGGCCTGTGCCACAGATATTTTTATCTTGTCGAAATTATCCATCAAGTTCACATCTAGCGTGAATTGTGCGCGTGTATAGAATTGTTCGCGAGCCTTTAGTTGTTCGCTGATAAAGCGTTGCACCTCTTCGGGCGTTTTGTTGAGCAACAGTGGGCGCACCGATTTTCCCATTTTGAGATGTTTGTAGAGCACTTCGGGCGATGCTTTTAGATAGAGTGTAAGCCCCTGTTGATTGATATATTGCATGTTATCGTAGAAACAAGGCGTGCCCCCACCGCAGCTAATGAGTACCCCTTCGAACTCGGCCACCTCGTGAAGCATGTTTCTTTCAATGCGCCTGAAGCCCTCTTCGCCCTGTTCGGCAAACAGTTGAGCCACCGTTTTGCGCATTCGCGATTCGATATACCAGTCTAAATCGTAGAAGCGTAAGCCCAGTTCGGCCGCCAAAGCCTTGCCCACAGTGGTTTTGCCTGCCCCCATATAGCCAATAAGGATGATGCGATGGCAGTGTCTTTGTGTGCTGCTGGGGGTAATGGCGCTTTGCGTTTTGTTGTTCATCCCTGTTTGTTGTTGTGCTTATGGGCCACTTTAAGCATGTGGTTTTTATTTCTTAGCCTTGCTGGTAGCAGTTTTTCGCGCAGTCTTTTTAGGCTTTGCGGGCGCAGCGTTCACCAGTTCCATGCATTGTTCGTAGGTAAGTTCGGCCGCTTTTTCGTGCAGTTCTTTGGGCAGTTTATAGTTTTTGCCATCGTAAGCCAGGTACGGACCATACTTTCCGTTTATTACTTCGAGTTTCTCGTCCTCGCTAAACGATTTCAGATGCTTTTGTTTTTCTTGCATCCTTTTTTGTTCGATAAGGGCCACCGATGTTTCAAGCGTCACCGAATGTGGGTCTTCTGTGCTAGGCAGCGACGTGTATTTCTTATCATGTAAGATGTAGGGTCCAAATCTTCCAGTGCCAATTACCACGGGTTTTCCTTCAAATTCTCCGATGGTTCGAGGCAGTTTAAAGAGTTCGAGCGCCTCCTCAAGCGTGATAGTTTCGATACTTAGTCCGGCGGTGAGATTAGAGAAGCGCGGTTTTTCGTCGTCGCTAGCGATACCAATTTGTGCCACGGGTCCAAATCTTCCAATCTTCACGAGCACAGGTTTGCCCGTTGCGGGGTCTTCGCCCAGTACCCTTTCGCCAGCTTTATGTTCCGAGCGAGCGTTCATCACGGTGTCTACCGTAGGCCCAAATCCTGCATAGAAGTTCTTCATCATTTCCTTCCATTGCTCTTGTCCTTCAGCAATGCGGTCGAAATCTTCTTCCACTCGTGCCGTGAAATTATAGTCCATGATGCTGGGGAAGCTCTCCATAAGGAAGTCGTTCACCACGATACCCACATCGGTGGGTAACAGTTTACCCTTGTCTCCGCCAACATTCTCTTTCTTATTCTTGGTGGTTATCACCAGTCCTTTAAGCGTATCCACCACGTATTGCCGCTCTTTGCCTTTGCTGTCGCCACGTGTTACGTATTGTCTTTGTTGAATGGTGCTGATGGTGGGTGCATAAGTAGATGGTCGGCCGATGCCCAGTTCCTCCATTTTGTGCACCAAGCTAGCTTCGGTATAACGCGATGGCCCCTGACTAAAGCGTTCGATAGCGGTAATTTCTCTTCGTTCTAGTTTATCGCCTTCTTTCATTGGGGGTAACATTCTCGAAGCATCTTGCTGTGCTTCATCCTCATCGTCGGTAGATTCGCGATACACTTTGAGAAAACCATCGAACACAATCACCTCGCCCGTTGCAACGAAATGTTCGCTTGCGCCAGTGATGTTAATCGTTACGCGTGTTTTTTCAACCTGCGCTTCGGCCATTTGCGAGGCGGTAGTGCGTTTCCAAATCAGGTCGTACAGTTTTTTTTCTTGTTGTGTACCCTCAATCTTGGTTACGTTCATGTAGGTGGGGCGGATGGCCTCGTGCGCCTCTTGCGCCCCTTTTGCATGAGTATGGAAGTTGCGTGGAGCACTATATTGTTCGCCCCATTGCTGTATAACCTCCTCTTTAGTGGCGTTAATACAAAGGCCCGAGAGGTTAACGCTGTCGGTACGCATGTAGGTAATGCGTCCGCTTTCGTACAATCTTTGCGCCACCATCATGGTTTGCGACACGCTAAAGCCCAGTTTTCTAGCTGCCTCTTGTTGCAAAGTAGAAGTGGTAAAGGGTGGAGCCGGCGAGCGTTTCGATGGCTTTTTGGCCACGCTTTCCACGCTAAAGCTAGCGTTTTTGCATTTCTCAAGGAAGGCCAAAGCCTCTTCGTGCGTTTTAAAACGCGTATCCAGTTCGGCATCCACTTCGGTAATGCCACCCTCTTCGTTGGTGATGGCAAAGATAGCCGTAACGCGATAGAAGGGTTCGGCCTTGAAAGCGTGCAGTTCTCGTTCGCGGTCAACCACCAATCTAACGGCAACGCTCTGCACTCTACCAGCCGAAAGCGACGGCTTAACCTTGCGCCAAAGGATGGGCGAGAGCATAAAGCCCACCATACGGTCGAGCACGCGGCGAGCTTGCTGCGCATCCACCAGGTTCATATCCACGTGCCTAGGTTGTTCGATGGCTCGCAGAATAGCAGGTTTAGTTATCTCGTGGAAAACAATTCGGTTGGTTTTCTCTTCGTCAAGTCCCAGAACTTCGCACAAATGCCATGAAATAGCCTCTCCCTCGCGGTCTTCATCACTTGCCAACCATACACGTTGGGCAGCTTTAGCGGCCTTTTGTAGTTCGGCCACCACCTTTTTTTTGTCGTCAGAGATTTCGTAATGAGGTTCGAAAGAGTTGAGGTCTACACTTAATCCAGTCTTTTTCAGGTCTCGTATATGTCCATAACTAGACATTACCTTGAAATCTTTTCCAAGGAATTTTTCAATGGTTTTAGCCTTTGCGGGGCTCTCTACGATCACTAAATTTTGTTGCATGGCGGTCTATTGTTATTTCGTTCTGTGCATGTTGCATTGGTTTGCGTATTGAGATTGTTGCATACCATTTGCCGCGCAAAAGTAAATAAAACTTTTGCATACACCTTATTATATATAAAGGCTTTAACATCTTTTAGTAAAAGCGGCTATTCTAGCAGTGTTTTGCTAATGGTTAGCACTTACATGAAAAGCGTTTTGTAAGGCCATCTATACCGAAACCCATCACAACAGCGTTTACTTTTAGGCGAACAACGTTTTTTTGTGAACCTATGTGGCGCGGATAGTAAACCTGCAGCGCGCCAACCTCGGGCCGATAGTTAGCCAATCTTAAACCATCAATATGCCAACCTCGAACCATCAATACGCCAATCTTAAACCATCAATGCGCTAATCTTAAACCATCAATATGCCAACTTTATACAAACTCCTCGCCAACCTTGTGTAAACGGCTCAACAACGTTTCGCCATAGCCTCTCCAGTGCGTGGCTTGATGCTGTTAACGATTAAATGGTTGCATATACTTGCATATGCGAAATGCATATTAATAAACACGTATTGAATTACATAAAACCTGCATAAAACTATAAAAAGCAAGATAAATAGCGTTTTTTATAACGATTTACTTTGTTAATACGATTATAAATTATACTTTTGCATTGCTTTAGAAATTAAAGGTAACTGTTATAGTACCTGTACATAATATGCTATTTTAATATATATACGCCCGTGTGGGCGTCTTTTTGAAGTTAGATTTTTGCGAAGCAAGTAAATTGTGACTCGACAAGCCAACCGTCGGCACATGTCTGCAAGTGCCCATTGTATGTTGAACAAACTACAATGGGCCTACAAAGTCAATACAAAGATAGACAAAGGATAAATTACATTGAAAGGATTTTTATGGCAAAAAGATTAACAATGCTTCTGGCTGGATTGTTCCTCGTTATCGGAACTGCACTAGCCGACGACCGATTTAGTGGTGTTGTGACTGCAAGCGACACCGGAGAACCCATCGTTGGTGCCACTGTGAAAGTGGTTGGAACCACTCTGGGCACAGTTACCGACCTTGATGGTAAGTTTTTTATTGATGCTCCTGATGGCGCAAATTTAGAAATTAGCTACGTGGGCATGACTTCTAAGACGCTCAAGGCTGCTAAACAGATGAACATTAAGCTCGAACCCAATAGCAAAGTGCTCGAAGAAGTGGGGGTTATGGGTTATGGAAACTTTATCGAATATGGTTGTTGACTATCGAACGCAGCTTAGCTGACCCGAGAGAAGGGCTGTTTTGCTCGAAGGCTTGAAGAATTACTATATTTATGATGGCCGACTAATCGAAGAGCAGGCTGCTCAAAGTGTTGCAAATAAAATTGATAACTATGCTGCTGAGCCTGCAACGGGATGGACCAACTGGAAGAAATTGCTCTTCCTAACGGGCGCGCACCAAAACTATCAGGCTAATATGTTGGGGAGGAAACGACCGCACACCGTTCTATACATCGACTTCAAAGCTATCACTGGCACGCATCTACATGGAACGACGCAAAGAATTGGTGGGCGAGGGCCATCGTTATTTCGATGCATTGCGTCGTGGCGAAACCATCACTCGATACACTTCGGAGGCTAATCGCGGATGGCACGAAATATTAAATACCGATATGCAAAGTTATAATACCTGGACTTCCAAAAAACAATTCCCGTTGATACCTATCGACGAGATTAATGGTAACTCTGAAATCCAACAAAACCCGCTGTACTAAGTGAGGTACAACACGGGCATTAACCTTAAGACCCACCATTATTTAACCCTGGCGCACCGGCAAAGACTTTGGTCTAAGCTGGTGCGCTTTTCTTTATGCGTGGGTCAACGATGTGTTTATTGGGGTTGGTGTAGGGGGTAGATGTTGTGGTTGGTAAAAATGTTTTACATATTAACATTTCAAACCGAGCAATTCTAGAAAAAATAACGCGCCAAAAACATAGATTTTGGCCTTTTTGGCGAACATTTTGCGGGTGGTTCAGCACGATTTTGCCCCTTGTTTTTTGCAAAATGCAGCATTTTGCGTTTGCCAAAGCTTCGCCAAGTGGATTTTTTCGTCGCCCAAAATTGGTTCAAAACCTCATTTCCTGTTCATGATTTTCGCCCGAAGTGATGTTTTTGAACACTCAAAACGTTCCTGCTTTTTTGCAAAATGCAGCAAAACGACCAGCAAAATGCATGAGTTAGCCTTGCTAAATGCACGAGTTAGCAGTGCTAAATGCACGAGTTAGCAGTGCTAAATGCATGAGTTAGCAGAGTAAAATGCATGAGTTAGCAGAGTAGAATGCGTGTTTTGAATTATCAAAATGTTTTAGTTTATAGTTGTTTGTTTTCGTTTTGCATCTAGTCATGGTTATATGTCTTTCCATTTAACAAGAATAACAAGGTTTAAGCAATAAAATGTTAGGTAGGAGGCGGAAAGAAGAAAACCCAGACACATTCACACTCTGCGCAAAGTGGGCTTGGGCTTTTCTTTCTTTTGCGGTTTGACTGCTAAATTGGGTCTAAAACATAGTATTTTGCATGGTTTTTGGCGTAAGTTGCAGTGTCACAGGTGTTTATAAACTTAAGAAATACGCCCAAAAATGCAGGCGATAGTGAGCTTGGAAGCTTTTATGGGCTGTTTTTAACGAGTTGTTTGGTTAAAAACTTTTACAAAACAGCAGGCAGCACATCTAGTAAAGCTAAGAAAACAACCTTACTAGATGAAGGATTAAAGACCCGTTGGGAGTACCTTCTGCGCCACATAAGCGGGCAAAATTCGGTAGAAAGGCCATGCAGAGGCGGGAGGGGGAGTGGCAAAGAAGACCAAACCCTTAGGCGTAATCTTCGAGTTGGCGTTGCAATTCGTCGAGGCTATTCACCACAGAAACATACTGGCGGTAGTCGCCACGTATCATACCCTGCTGCTGCAGGTTGTGGAGCAGCAGTTCGAGCGCATTCCAAAAGCCCTCCATGTTAAAGATAAAAACATGCTTATGCTGATAGCCAATAGTGTTAGCAGCCACAAGCGTAAACACCTCGTCGAGTGTTCCCACGCCCCCAGGCAGTGCAATGGCCACATCGCAAAGCGAATTAAGCAGCTCTTTGCGGTCGGTGAGGTTCTCGGTGTGATACACCTGGTGCATATAAGCCGACTCCATGCCACCCTCTTCAACGAATTTTGGTACCACGCCCACAACGCGCGCACCAGCCTCGTGTGCCGCTTTCGCAACACATTGCATTAGGCCCTGGTTGGTTCCACCAAAGATAACGGTGTGTCCATGCTCAGCACACCATCGACCTAAGGCCTCGGTTGCTGTGAAAAAACGTGGGTCGATGTCGGCATTTGCCGAACAAAAAAATGCGATATTCATATTAGTCTGAATTTAAATTAGCCTAGCAGGGTAAACATGCTTTGTGCAGTCTTTTTGCTTTTAAGGCATGCTAACCTCTAAACCCATAAACTCGTCAATCCACATATCCTACTCCCCCCTTTCTCGCTCTCTTTAGAGAGGAGGATAGTTGTTGGGGGAGGGAGTGGGTATGCTCTATTTCTTCGCCTTAGTTTTCTCTACAACGGTGAAGTCGAGCTGACGTTTCTCTTGGTCTACTCGTGCCACTTGAATGCGAATGGGGTCGCCAAGTTGGTACTTGCGGTGGCGTCGTCTGCCAATAAGACAATAATTTCGTTCGTCGAAATCGTAATAATCGTCGTCGAGGTCGCGCATAGGCACCATGCCCTCACAGTGGTTTTCGTCAATCTCGCAGTATATACCATAGCTAGCAATGCCACTGATGTGCGCATCGTATTCCTCGCCAAGTTTGTCTGCCATAAACTCCACCATCTTATATTTGATAGAGTCGCGTTCGGCATTCTGAGCAATCTGCTCCATTTCCGACGAATGTTCGCACAATTCTTCGTAATGCTCTTTGTTCGCACTACGGCCTCCAGCAGCATAACGCGTAAGCAAACGATGCACCATGGTGTCGGGATAGCGACGAATAGGACTAGTGAAATGCGTGTAATAGTCGAAAGCCAGACCAAAGTGTCCGATGTTATGAATGCTATATTTTGCCTTCATCATCGCCCTAAGAGCCACTGTCTCGATAAGGTTTTGTTCGCGTTTACCCTCCACTTCGCTCATCAGCTTATTCAATGCGCGCGAAGTTTCGCCCTTAGTGCTAGTGGTTTTGAGTTTATAGCCAAACTTAACGATAAACTCGCGCAAGTTTTCAAGCTTCTGTGGGTCGGGATTATCGTGCACGCGATAAGGCAAAGTTTTTGGCGTTCGGCCCGCCTTAGGTTTGCCAACACTTTCGGCCACGGTTTTGTTAGCCAAGAGCATAAACTCTTCGATGAGCTTAATGGCATCTTTAGAGCGTTTGAAATAAGCGCGTGTGGGTTTGCCTTGTTCGTCAATATCGAAATGCAGTTCCTCGCGATCGAACTTCACGGCTCCGTTTTTAAAACGTTTTTCGCGCAGTTTTTTGGCCAGTCTGTCGAGCATAATGAGGCTATCGGCATTCTCGCCAATATATCCACCCTTAGGAGCAGGCGGTGCGGGATTGCCCGTTCCGTCGACAACGCCATTGTCTTCTAAAAGCTGTTGCACCTCTTCGTAAGCATATCTGCGATTGCTTTTAATCACGGTATGCACGATGCGATAAGCCTTTATGTCGGCGTTTTCGTCCATATTGAAGATAACGCTATAAGCCAATTTCTCCTCATCAGGACGAAGCGAGCAAATAAAGTTGCACAAACGTTCGGGCAACATAGGAATAGTGCGGTCGACAAGATACACGCTAGTGGCGCGTTTCACCGCCTCTTTATCAATGATACTACCCTCGGTGACATAGTGACTCACGTCGGCAATATGCACACCCACTTGCCAAAGCCCCTTGTCGAGCAGGCGGATAGAGAGTGCATCGTCGAAGTCTTTGGCATCTCGAGGGTCGATGGTGCAGGTAAACACGTCGCGAAAATCCTCGCGTTCGTCGTAATCCTTTTGCGTAATCTCGGCCGAAATGCGCTCGGCCGCCTCTTCGGCCGCCTTAGGATAAGTGTAGGGAAGTCCATATTGAGCAAGGATAGCGTGCATCTCGGCATCGTTTTCGCCCGAAGCCCCAAGCACATCCACCACCTCGCCCATGATATTTTTGTGGTCGGCATCAGGCCATTGGGTGATTTTCACCACAGCCTTATCGCCCGTTTTGCCTCCTTTGAGTTTGCGTTTAGGGATAAAGATGTCGTGCACATATAAGTTTTCGGGTGTTACAAGGAAAGCCATATCCCGTTCGACACGCAGTTTACCCACCACTTGGTCTTTGGCGCGCTTTAATATTTGGATAACAATAGCCTCTTTAATATGTCGTTTGCGTCGAGCCATGAGCTGCACGCGCACGCTGTCGCCGTTAAGCGCTGCCATCGAATTGCGTTCGCTTACGAAGATAGGCGTAGAGCCATCATCGGGCACGAACGAGTTTTTGCCATTGGTTTTGCGCACGAAACGCCCTTCGAGCACCTGCCCAGCCTGGTTAAGGCGATAAGAACTGTCGGTTACTTTAGTCAAGAAATCGTCCCAAGCCATCTCTTCCATCACATCGATAGCCAGCATCTTCAGCGGATGCGTGTCGAGTTTCAGACTTTTGAAAATTTCTTTAAAGCTGAAAGTCTTTCCTGGTTGTTGCTCAAAAAACTGTTGTAGTTTTTCGGCCACCTGTTTTTTAGTGAGGCGTTTGCCCCCTTTCTTTCCTTTTCCCATAGTTGGCTGTTGTTTATGGCGTGTTATTTTAATGAGTGATATAACCCAGTTGACAGGCGAAACGTGCCAGTGCTGTTGGGTCAGGGGGATATTAAATTGGGGTGGGGTGTTGTAAAACAAAACGCTCTTAGGCCCCATTGGCAGCAAAACAAGCGGCAGGATATTCCCCAGGATGGCGTTGTTGGACAAGTAAAAAAGATTGTTTAGTGATGCTTTTTTATGCTTGCCACTACCATCGTTAGCGCAAAGTAACAAAAAAGATGCGAGATAAAAGGTGCATTTTTAAAAAAACTTCTTTGAAGTATGCGCATTTTATTGTACATTTGCAAGTTAAAGCACGAACACGTTGGGCTTAGGCCCCCTTTTTTCTGGTTTTGAATACACGCGAACATGCCCCAAACCCCATGGCAAAGGCATTGAGAAAAGGTTAAAAATAACAAGAACAGCAAATTTTAAACATAGCAAATGTCTGCAGTGATAATAAAGAAAGTCAGCACTAAAAGCGACTTAAAGGCGTTCATCGACTTGCATTACGATCTATACGAGGGTAACGAATACGATGCGCCAAACTTGTTCAGCGATGAGATGAACACGTTGAGCAAAGACAAAAACGCAGCTTTCGACTTCTGTGAAGCCGAGTATTTCCTCGCATACAAAAACGATAAGTTGGTGGGAAGAGTAGCTGCCATCATTAATCATCGTGCCAATAAGAAGTGGGACAGAAAGAGTGTGCGCTTCGGTTGGATAGACTTTATTAATGATAGAGAAGTGTTGGAAGCTCTGCTTAACGCCGTTGAAGAATACGGACGCTCAAAGGGAATGCGCTCAATCGTTGGCCCGTTGGGCTTTACCGATATGGACCCCGAGGGTATGCTCACCACTGGTTTCGACCAATTGGGTACAATGCCCACCATATATAACTACGAGTACTATCCCCAACTGATGGAAAGCTTGGAAGGATACGAGGTGGACAACCATTATGTGGAGTACAAATTGATGGTTCCCGACGAAGTGCCCGAGAAGTTTGCAAAGATTGCCGATATGATACAAAAGCGTTATCAGCTTAAAATAAAGAAGCTAACGCGCGAAGATGTGTTTGAGAGAGGTTATGGTAGGAAGATATTCGACGTGATAAACAAAACCTATGGCCACCTATATGGTTACTCCGACCTTACCGAAAGGCAGATGGACCAATATGTAAAGCAGTATTTCCCCCTGGCCGACCTAGACCTTATCACCCTTATCGAAGACGAAGCGGCCGATAATAAGCTTGTGGGCTTGGGCATTTCTATACCATCGCTTACACGTGCTTTGCAAAAATGCCGTCGCGGAAGGCTCACTCCCTTTGGCTGGTGGCATGTGCTTAGAGCATTGAAATTTCATAAAACAAAGGTGGTAGACCTGCTGCTCATTGGTGTTTTGCCCGAATATAGAATGAAAGGCGTTAACTCGTTGCTCTTCGCCGACCTTATCCCGCGATACCAAAAGTATGGTTTTGAATGGGGAGAAACGCAGGTGGAGATGGAAACCAATTCGAAAGTGCAAAGCCAATGGGAATGGTTGGATGCCTGCATACATAAAAGGAGAAAGTGCTACATCAAAACTTTCTGACGCTTGGGCTACAGCTAACAGGCAAAACAAACAGACACCGCTATTAAGATGAATAAGAAAGAGACACCTGATAATCAAAAAAGAATGGCGTTCGACCCAGCTAACGAGGCTGGTTCGGATGCTAACAACACGCCCAAATCTACTGAACAAAATAATCAACAACCCGAATATAACGACGATAACATACGACATCTGTCGGACATGGAGCATGTTCGCACACGGCCAGGTATGTATATCGGAAGATTGGGCGACGGAACGCAGGCCGAAGACGGTATTTATGTGTTGCTTAAAGAGGTGATCGATAACTCGATTGACGAATTTAAGATGCAGGCCGGCAAGCGTATTGAGGTGGACATCGAAGAGAATTTGCGCGTGTCGGTGCGCGACTATGGTCGCGGAATACCTCAAGGAAAACTGGTTGAGGCCGTTAGTATGCTTAACACTGGCGGTAAATACGACTCGAAAGCGTTTCAAAAAAGCGTGGGACTGAATGGTGTGGGCCTCAAGGCTGTTAACGCATTGAGTGCGCGTTTCGAAGCTAGATCGTATAGAGAAGGGGTGGTTCGCACGGTGGTGTTCGAACGAGGAGAACTGGTTAGCGACAAAACCGACACCACAGAAGAAGAAAACGGCACGTACGTGTTCTTCGAACCCGACAACACACTCTTTCTTAACTATCGCTTTAAAAATGAGTTCGTAGAAACAATGCTACGCAACTACACCTATCTTAATGCGGGCTTGGCCATTATGAACAACGGTAGGCGCATCATTAGTCGTAACGGACTGGCCGACTTGCTGAACGACCGCATGACCAATGATGGCCTTTATCCCATTATTCATATTCAGGGCGAAGATATAGAAATAGCCTTTACACACGCTAATCAATACGGAGAAGAGTATTATTCGTTTGTAAACGGACAGCATACCACACAAGGCGGAACCCACCAAAGTGCCTTTAAAGAGCATATTGCCAAAACAATCAAAGAGTTCTTCTCTAAGAACTACGAGTATGTTGACATACGAAATGGCATGGTGGCAGCCATCGCAATCAACGTGCAAGAGCCCATGTTTGAAAGTCAAACAAAAATAAAACTGGGCTCGTTAACGATGAGCCCCGGCGGAGAAAGCGTTAATAAATACGTGGGCGACTTCATTAAACGCGAGGTAGACAACTTTTTGCACATCCATGCCGATGTAGCCGAAGAGTTGAAACGCAAGATTGACGAAAGCGAACGCGAACGAAAAGCCATGGCAGGCGTTACCAAAATGGCTCGCGAAAGAGCTAAAAAGGCCAACTTGCATAATAGAAAACTGCGCGATTGTCGCGTGCATTTTAGCGATGTAAAGAACGAACGCAAGGAAGAAAGTTCTATCTTTATCACCGAAGGCGACTCGGCGAGTGGAAGTATCACTAAAAGTCGCGATGTAAACACGCAAGCCGTGTTCTCGCTTCGTGGCAAACCGCTTAACTCGTACGGACTAACCAAGAAGGTGGTGTACGAAAACGAAGAGTTTAACTTGCTGCAAGCAGCCCTCGATATCGAAGAAGGGCTCGATACATTAAGATATAATAAGGTGATTGTTGCCACCGATGCCGACGTCGATGGCATGCATATTCGCTTGCTCATCATCACATTCTTCTTGCAATTCTTCCCCGAGCTGGTGAAGAAAGGACACGTGTATGTGCTGCAAACGCCCTTATTTCGCGTGCGAAACAAACGCACAAAGATAAAAAATAAGAAGGTGATTGCCGATGCCGACGCCCGTTTGATGAAGGGCGAACGTAAAAACGACTTCATTACCCGCTATTGTTATAACGAAGACGAACGGCAAAAAGCTATCGCCGAACTGGGTCCCGACCCCGAAATTACTCGCTTTAAAGGGTTGGGAGAAATTTCACCCGAAGAGTTTAAACACTTTATTGGGCCCGAAATGCGTCTCGAACAGGTTACGCTTCATAAAACCGACCAGGTGCATAAACTGCTGGAATACTACATGGGAAAGAACACCATGGAGCGCCAAAACTTTATTATCGACAACCTGGTGGTGGAAACGGATGGCGCAACCGAAGTGGAAACCAATGTTGAAGAATAACAATTCATTAAGAAAGGAGCAATCATAAACCGAAAAAAGACAATGAGAATGGGGAGAACGACTGCGTAAGAGAGAACGAAATAGATTAAAACGAAAGGGAGGACTATGTAGTGGCAACCACCATCTGCACCCAATGGGTTTGCAAAGACATAACACAATGCGCCCAAAGCTGTATGTGGCCGCCAGGAAATGGCACAAATAGCCCAACCCAATATAGCAAATACATACCTAAAATGAAGAAATTCTTAACCATTGTAGCTTGTTTCGCCACACTAACCCTACAAGCACAATTGCAATTTAACCTAGGAAAAGGAAGTCCTTTGCAAAAGATGCAGGTTGCCGAAATGGCCATTAAAAACCTGTATGTAGACTCGGTAAACGAGAATAAACTGGTGGAAGATGCCATTAAAGGCATGCTCGAACAACTCGATCCACATTCTTCTTACTCGTCGGCAAAGGAAACAAAGGCCATGAACGAATCGCTTCAAGGCTCGTTCGAAGGTATTGGCGTGCAGTTTAACATTGTTAAAGACACGCTGCTGATTATCCAAACCATTGTAAATGGACCGTCTGAAAAGGTGGGAATTATGGCTGGCGACCGCATCGTTAGCGTGAACGATTCGGCTATCTCGGGGGTAAAGATGTCGAGAGAGGATATTGTTCGCCGCCTGCGTGGACCTAAAGGCACACTCGTAAAGGTGGGAGTGGTGCGCCCTGGAATAAAAGATGTGCTCACCTTTCGCATCAAACGCGATAAGATACCTATCGAAACTGTCGATGCTTACTATCTTATCCGGCCAGGAGTGGCCTATATTCGCATCGGAAGCTTTGGCGCAACAACCTACGAAGAGTTTATGCAAGCACTGATGAAACTGCAAGTGAAGGGGGCAACCGACCTAATTCTCGACCTGCAAGACAATGGCGGCGGTTATCTACAGGCTGCAGTTAGCATCGTTAACGAGTTTTTGCAGCGCAACGACCTTATTGTTTACACCCAAGGAAGAAATGCCAGCAGGCAGGAATTTCGTGCGCATGGCAATGGCGGAATGCTCACTGGAAAAGTGTTTGTGCTGATAAACGAATACTCGGCATCGGCTGCCGAAATCGTAACAGGAGCAATTCAAGACCAAGACCGTGGCATTGTGGTGGGTAGACGCTCGTTTGGAAAGGGACTTGTGCAACGTCCTATCGAGTTTGCCGATGGCAGTATGATGCGCCTAACTATTGCACATTATTACACGCCATCGGGTCGTTGCATTCAAAAACCTTATGTTAAAGGCGACAATGCAAACTACGAGAAGGATTTGGATAACCGCTTTAAGAAGGGAGAGTTTTACAGCGCGGACAGCATTCACCTGAACGACTCGCTGAAATATCAAACATTGAGACGCAAACGCACCGTGTATGGCGGTGGCGGAATTATGCCCGACTACTTCGTTCCCTTAGATTCTACCCAGTTTACGCATTATCATCGCCAGTTGGCTGCTAAGAGTATTATTATCAATGCCAATATTCAATATGTGGATAAGCATCGCAAGGAACTGAAAAAGAAATATCCTACGTTTGCCGAATTTAACAAGAAGTACCAGGTGCCACAAACACTTATCAATGAAATTGTGGCCGAAGGCGAGAAGCAAAAGATAAAGGCAAAGAACCAAACCGAACTTAACAACACCATCGCTAGCATCAAAACGCAATTAAAAGCGCTTGTTGCGCGCGACCTGTGGCATATGTCTGAATACTTCCAAGTGATGAACGAGAGTAATCATGTGGTGCAAAAGGCATTGGTGCTACTGGGTAAGGATAAATAGATATATGGTCTAGGGAAATAAAAGCATTGAAAGGGCAAGAATATATAAGGTGAAAAAGCTGCGTCGTTGTAAAAAGACCGACTAGCACAAACCGCAATGTTCTTGCCCTTTTGTGTTTGCTGGTGTGTTGTTTGCCACTCTAATGGGGGAGTATTGGTTGAGGCTAGCACCTTATAATATGTACGCACAAAAATTATTTTGATGAAAAAACGACGCCAGGTGCGTGTTGTTAGAAGTTCTACACAAGCAAAATCACAGCAAAGAAAAAGAACAACATAGAGCAAACCACAACAAAATAGCTTTAGTCACCATATACCGCGCGAAGCACATCAAACGATTTTAGCTCGGGAAAACTAGGGATGTGCAGACGATAAAAGTTAATAGCCAACTGCGTGCAGCGGTTTCTTTCGTTGTGCGATAAGGCAAAGAGATGCATGTTTTGCGGCGTAATGCGCATGATGTTGGCCAATTGTTCGGCGTCGGCAGACTGCAAATAGTCGTTGTGCAAAGGGATAGCGGTGACAAAACAGCCACTACGAAGGTCGAAAAGACAACCGCGCGAGAAATTCTCTAAGTTGGGAAAGAAGCCCAAGAAACGCGAAAGCCTAATCATAAACGCAAGATGGAAGTTGGCAAATGCCTGTTGAGCACCATCGAGCCATCGCACACTGGTTTCCACATATTTATATAAAGGCTCGTTTTGTTGCTCGTCGCGCGTGGCATAACAAAGAAATTCGGCCACGAAAAGCGCAATAGCCAATTTCGTTTCGTTGTAGGGGATAGACGCAAAAGGGAAAGGCATACGCGCATCACGCAACCGTTGCAGCTGAATATTGGGGCGATGGTCGAACTCAATCTCTAGAAGAGTGAGCGGTTGAAACAATTGTCGTTTAATCTTAGCCTTATTAGTGCGCGGCATGTTGCAAGCAAAAGACAGTCGACCGAAATGCTCAGTGAGCAAGTCGGCAATGACTTTAGCATCGCCATATTTAATCGTGCGCAGCACAATAGCGTTGGTTTTAACAAGCATGAACAAATGTTTGAGAAACGATGAATAAGCAGAGAAAATGGCTATCTTAGCCTTTCTTTTACTGCAAAAATACGAAAAATCAAGGTTTTAGCGAAAAATATTCTCAAAAAGTTTGGTAGGAATAATAAAAATGCGTACCTTTGCAACCGCAATTCAGCACTGGTCCCTTCGTCTATCGGTTAGGACGAGAGATTTTCATTCTCTAAAGAGGAGTTCGACTCTCCTAGGGACTACTAAAAATAAAAAGGAAATAAGAGATGGCAAATCACAAATCATCATTAAAGAGAATACGCCAGACAAAGGTGCGGACTCTGCATAACAAGTATTATGCGAAGACAATGCGTAATGCCGTTCGTAAGCTGCGCGCTCTTACCAATAAAGATGAGGCTGTAAAGCTTTATCCCACTGTTCAGAAGATGCTGGACAAACTTGCAAAGACCAACATCATACATAAGAACAAAGCTGCTAACTTGAAATCAAGCTTGGCGCTTCATATCAACAAACTGGGTTAATACTCGGTTAGAGTTGACAAATACCAATCCGCGGTTCTTAAAAAGAGCTGCGGATTGTTGTTTTTATACCCCTGCATTGTATGCACCTGGTAGGGGTTCGCGCTGGTGCTTGGGGTTGTCTTAGGTTTGCTTTTAGGTTCGTTTTGGCCTTTCCGTTTCTCGTCTTTATGTCTTACTCAGCTATTGTTTGTGTATAGCTCAACTCTTCTTTGTGTCTGGTTTTTCCTTCTCTTTATGTTTGTCGCCGTTCTTCTTTTTGTTTAGCTTTTGTGCATGTTTGTGTTTCGTATTTCGTCTTCTTAGCGCTTTGCTGGGCAAAGGCTGTGGAACATGCTTAAATACCTGTTGCGACAAACATTAATTCGTGGAAAAAGATTTCTGTTTCTCATTGATTTTTAGTATCTTTGCATATTAAAATTCTTAATCAAGACAATGGTAGAAAATCAAAACAACGAGAATAACTACTCGGCCAGTAACATCCAGGTGCTTGAAGGCCTGGAAGCGGTGCGCAAAAGGCCTGCGATGTACATCGGAGACATCAGCGAAAAGGGCTTGCATCACCTCGTAAACGAAACAGTGGACAACTCTATCGACGAGGCAATGGCCGGTTTTTGTAGCCACATCGAAGTAACGATTAACGAAGATAACTCAATAACAGTGCAAGACGACGGCCGTGGAATACCCGTTGACGAACACGAAAAATTGCATAAGTCGGCCCTTGAAGTGGTTATGACGGTGCTGCACGCTGGTGGTAAGTTTGATAAAGGCTCGTATAAAGTGAGCGGTGGACTCCATGGCGTGGGCGTTAGTTGCGTAAATGCGTTGTCTACGAGAATGATGTCGCAGGTGTTTCGTGATGGAAAAATCTACCAACAAGAATACGAAACAGGTAAACCAATGTACCCCGTTAAGGTTGTTGGCGAAACGGATAAGCGTGGAACACGCCAACAATTCTGGCCCGACCCCAGCATCTTCACTACAACCGTGTATCGTTGGGACATCATTGCGTCGCGTATGCGCGAATTGGCATACCTTAATGCTGGCGTAAAGATAACACTTACCGACCTTCGTCCTGATGAAAATGGTAAGACTCGCACCGAGACTTTCCATGCCAAAGATGGCTTGAAAGAGTTTGTACGCTACGTAGACCGCCATCGCACACACCTCTTCGACGATGTTATCTACCTCAAAACAGAAAAACAAAACATCCCCATAGAGGTGGCTGTGATGTATAATACCGACTACAGCGAGAACATACATTCGTATGTGAACAATATCAACACCATCGAAGGTGGTACCCATCTCACGGGCTTCCGCATGGCTTTAACGCGTACGCTGAAAAACTATGCCGATAACGACCCCGTTATATCGAAGCAAATAGAGAAATCGAAAATCGAAATAGCTGGCGAAGACTTCCGCGAAGGACTCACGGCTGTTATCTCTATCAAGGTGGCCGAGCCTCAATTCGAAGGACAAACCAAAACAAAACTGGGTAATAGCGAAGTGTCGGGCGCTGTGCAACAGGCCGTGGGAGAGGCTCTTGGCTATTATCTCGAAGAACATCCAAAAGAAGCTAAGCTTATTTGCGATAAGGTGATATTGGCCGCAACGGCACGTATCGCTGCCCGAAAAGCACGCGAAAGCGTTCAAAGAAAAAACCCAATGTCGGGCGGTGGACTGCCAGGAAAACTTGCCGATTGCTCTAATAAAGACCCAAAAACCTCGGAGATTTTCCTCGTCGAGGGCGATTCGGCCGGTGGCTCGGCCAAACAAGGACGCGACCGCTACACGCAAGCCATCCTTCCGCTTAAGGGTAAAATCCTCAATGTAGAAAAAGTGCAATGGCATAAGGTGTTTGAAGCAGAGTCGGTAATGAACATCATCCAAAGTATTGGCGTGCGCTTTGGCGTAGAAGGTGAAGACGATAAAGAAGCCAATATCGACAAACTGCGCTACGATAAGATTATCATCATGACCGACGCCGATGTCGATGGCTCGCACATCGACACGCTTATCATGACACTCTTCTATCGTTTTATGCCAAGGGTTATACAAGAAGGCCACCTCTATATCGCTACGCCGCCACTTTATCTTTGCACCTACAAAAACAAAGTGCGCGAATATTGCTACAACGAACAGCAACGACAGGCCTTTATCGACAAATATGGCGAAGGACAAGAAGACAACAAGAGCATTCATGTACAACGTTATAAAGGTTTGGGAGAGATGAATCCCGAACAACTTTGGGAAACAACAATGGACCCAACGACGCGTTTGCTCAAGCAAGTTACCATACAAAACGCTGCCGAAGCAGACGAAATATTCTCCATGCTCATGGGAGACGACGTAGAACCAAGGCGCGAATTTATTGAACAAAACGCCACTTACGCCAACATCGACGCATAGGGCAACTGTATATGTACTAATATTTGCAGGCTTATGGGGCGTGGGGTAGCGCTATTTGCTTGGCTATCCCTGGCTTATCTAGGTTGGGTCTAAGGGCATTAATCTGAATGGCGGGCGCAATGGCCTGCTAACCATTCGCAAACCATACCACAGGCTCACGTATATATAAGGAGAGATCGCCCCTCATTGGTGCGGTCTCTCTTTTGTTTTAACCCCAAGCTGGCATTAACGTTTATCCATAACCATCAGTTGCACGCTGATGTAAATGTTGTTAGCCTCATAGCACATGTCGTGGGCGATGGCAAGCAAAGCACGGATTTGTATTCTGCTGCAAGTGATATTAGTAGATGGCGTTATCTCAACACACAATTCAACGCTCCTTATTAATAATGCCACTCATGCAGTGCTGTATTTTCAGCATTCATTCACCCTTCTAAATAGATGGAAACCTCGGTAGAACAGCGGACGTTTGCTAAAAAATGGTTCAACGCACACACGAAATTAGACAGCTGCCCGCAATGCCTTCTCATGGAATTTAGGACAGTGTTTGCAGACTATGTGCACGCGGTGGTTTCGAAGTTAACTGCTATTGGCGTAACAAACGCGTACTTGATACTCGCATAAAGAGAAAAGTAGACAAACAAACTGCTGTTTACGATAACGACAAAACAAAAAAACTTAACCTCAAAGCGGACGAGGAGGCCGTGCTAAAATGATATTTCGTATATGGATGTGTAACCTCTGTATGGCTCTTGCCCTTGCGCTGAGCTCCAGCACCATGCCTCTACACGCAGAAAAAGGCACAGGTCAAAACCTCTTAACCAGTAGTACCTTTAACGCCTTTCAAACACCTTGGATAAGCGCACCGCAAACCGACTCGACGTCCATGCTGTGGTTTACGCGCATCTATAAACAAACGTCGCGCCCTCGTAAAGCCTTTGTGAGCGTGGCTACAACCGGAAAAATACAGCTACTTGTTAACGGCATGAACGTAAGCCGCAACCTTTACGAACCCTTTCGCAGATATGCCGACACCACAGAAGTGAACATACGCTACGACATTACACCCTTTCTTGCTCGTAACAACACCATCTCCCTTTGGTATTGCCCCACCATGCCCCATGCGGGGCGCAAGCAAGTGGCCATTAGCTATTGGGGCGAACTGGCCGATGGCACACCCTTTGCCTACAATAGCGACGAAACATGGGCTTGTAGACGAGCCAATCGCGGCATGCAATGGGCTTCAGCATACCAACAAAACCCCTCATCACACCAACAAGACGTTTCATCACACCAACAAGACATTTCATCAGACCGTCAAGTCTCTTCATCAGGCCAGCAATACCCTTCGTCAGGAATGCTTTTCCCTTTAGCCGAATGGCATAACGCCACCGACAATGCCACTCCCTGGCAAATCAACCTAGCCGACAGCATACCTTGGCTTTCAGCTTCGCGCTACAACGCCACCCATATAGCACCATTAGCCCAACCCTTACAACTCATACCAGCCCCCCGTGTGATAAAGGTGTTTTCTCCAGAGGTGCAAAACACCAAATCCGATACACTTATCTACCGCTTTCCTCATCATTTTCAAGGCATTGTGCGTATTACTTTTAGAGGAACTAGAAGAGGAGGAAATATTTACATCAATCACCTTCGATATATTTGCAATGGTGCCACAGACGAGCAAGCATTTAGCAAATTCACCCTTACCGACAACCTTAACCTTATCATCCACGGCGACAAGCACTTTCGTTTAAAAAGTGTCCAAAATGTAGAAGCCTTAGAAATACGGATTGTTCTATATAGGAAATTTCTTTTTTAATAAATAACTTATTTCGCATTTTCGTACTTTTTTATTCTTTATTGCTTGCATTTATGGTATTAATTTCCTATATTTGCGAAGTAAAAGGTAAGGAAATGCGGAAACTACAATTGAACGACTTGACAATTCCTATTGTCAAAGAAAGCTGCGACGTTGTGAGTATGGACGACGATTTAATATTCGTCGACGACCTCAACAAGCTGTCGGACCTATCAGGTCCGTACAAAATGCAGTGCTTGGTGCTTGCCATCTGTGCTCAAGGCAGTGCCCAGTACACAGTAGACACAATCACGTATGAGCTTCAACCCAATCACATTTTGGTGGTACCTGCTGGTCCCATACTTAATAGTGGTGAGCTGAGCACCAACTGTAAGGGTGTAGCCATACTGTTGTCTAAGGACTTCATGAACGAGATTATCATGGGAATCCATGAACTTTCGTCCTTGATTCTCTTCTCAAGAACCAACCCTGTATTCACACTCAATGCAGAAGAAGGAGGCGAAATGCTGCTCCACCTCTCGCTCATTGAAAAGAAAATGCAGCAGGCTGGCCATAGGTATCGCAAAGATACAGTACGCTCGATGATAACGTCGATGATATACAATGCATCAGACGCTATCTATCGGGTACAACAAACAACGGACTTGAAGAAGACACGAGCCGAAGCCATCTTCGCCAAGTTCATTAAAATGGTAGAACAAAACTTTAGAAAAGAACGGCGAGTAAGCTGGTATGGCGAGCAATTGGGCATCACTCCCAAATATCTTTCCGAAACAGTGAGAAACGTTAGTAAGCGAACACCCAACCAATGGATTGATAAATATATCACCTTGGAACTGCGCGTGCAACTTAAAAACACCACTAAAAGCGTGAAAGAAATTGCTAAAGAACTCAATTTCCCCAACCAAAGCTTCTTAGGAAAGTTCTTTAAAGAACAAGTGGGACTATCTCCCTCACAGTACCGCAAACGGTAAACCGCCCTCAGGTGCATGGTTTCCTTTCTGCAATGTCGCCCCAATATTGAGTACCTCATCGCAGATTGGGCTCGGCACATGCACCAACGAGCTGGCAAGGAAATAGAGTTAGAGTAATTAGAAAATGTTTTAGGAGCAGAGAATTTTGAGTTAGAGCCTATATTAAATAATTAAATAAACCACATAGATAAAATTAGATAGAAAAGGAACAAAGGGAATATGAGGGTGAACGCTGATTATATTGCAGCCCTTTCGATGCAATATACCAATCTCCTCATTCTTATCTCAATGTGATGTTTGCCGTAGTGACAGCTTCTTCAATCTCCCAATAGTTGCTTTTTGTCTCACATATAATGCCGTGCCACATCTTAGTATATGGCTGGGTAATGCCTACAACCAACCATAATGATGGTATAAATTGCTATGCTTGGCACACTGTGGCGCCTTTACTGGCTCAAGCGTGCTAAGACTTATTGCAAACCGTGCATGGCTACATATTGAAGTGTTGGGCTGTGTATTGACTTATCCCCCCACATCAAGCAACATCTATCGCTAACAGAACGCTTTCAACACACCTAAACGCCCCCGACAATTGTATTTGCACTGGCGCATGGCGAGAAGCTCGACCTCTCCATTAGCGACGAAGTAAGGCTAAGCTGCTGCTTACATGCTTTTAGGCCAAACGTGCTTGGCACGATTTGACTGTTGCGACGCGTGTTTAAACATTGGTTTCTCGCGCTGGCTGTTCTCCATGGGCATTATCCCCAGTAGTTCATAAACACCAAAATAAATAGACGTTCAAATGTCTTTGGGGCATTGCCATTCGTTGGGTGAAGTGTATTTCGCACCTGAACTTGCCAGACGCCATCCCTACGAAGGGCGCGAGAACCTTCTCTCATCGACTAACTCCTTCTTATCGTGCGTTATATGCGCGTGGGAGCATATTTTATTGGTTTTAATAGGGAGGGACGCAAGAGCGTCCCTCTTCTTGTTTTATATCTTATGTGGCTTTTAACCCAAGTTTTTCTTTGTTCTATCTGGGTTATAACTGTGATAGCTGTTTTGTATGGCGATGTTAAACTTAATGGCAATCTAATGGGGATTTGGTTTCTGTGCTGGTTTTGTTTTCATGGCCATCAAGAAAGCGATGGGGCAAATCATGGATTATTCTCTAATGGTGGGGCGTGTATCTGCTAGTTTTTAACTGGGTGTTTGTATAGTAGACTTGTAGAGAACGATGCCGTTAATATGGAGCTATTTCTCTTTTTTCGCTGTATTGTGTATCGAGATTTGTTTTCAATGGTGTAAAATATTTGTACTAAATTTTAACATTGTGAGTGCCTTGTGTGAGAATTTTTCGGGTGCGGGGCGGAAATTTGGGCGTATTTCGAAAGTTTGTAATGATTTGAATTTCAGCTGTTTGTGTGGTTTTAGCTGAAAAAACGCCATTATTTGCTTGTATATACAAGTGCTTAGCATATTTAATCGCCAGTGTAATGGCTGCGAAGCTGATATTTGTTGCAAGTTTACATTTTGTTAGTTAATTGTCTTTCGAGTGCTGTTTTTCGTGCAGTTATTTTCTTGGTTCTTCTTCTGAGTGGTGTATTTTGTGACATTCTGTCTTGTGTTTTGCAGCATTTAGCTCTGCGTTTTGCTGCATTTAACCTTGCGTTTTGTAGGAGATAGCCTTGCGTTTTGTTGCAGTTAACAGTGCGTTTTGCTGCATTTTGCAGTGCTAATTGTACCTAAAATAAGCGTATTTTTTTTGCAAAGTTGGCTGCGAATTTAGCGCAATTTTTCTTGAAATAGAAGGCTAAAGTCATAGTAAATTGCAAATAATGGGGCGAAAAATGGTGGCGGTGGTTTCCTGTTTTAATCAAAAAATGGTGGTTTAGATGGTTTTTAGCGGTCATTTTTCTCTAGAAGGGTGGGTTTGGAAGGATGTGTTTTGTAAAATAAACCTAATAAATTAACAGTTGGTATATAATGGAAAATTAGTGGTTAGCGTGGTTAAGCGTTTGTGTACTGTTGAGCGCATTGCCTTTGTTGTAGAAGAATAAGTAGGGCAATACACCAAAAGCATGAGCGATGCAAGAGACCAACAAGCAAACGAAAGAGAGAATAGACGCCATGAAAACAATATACAACATGTGATAAGTGGCCTAACTTAGAGATTGGGGATAATGCTTTAGCCGAAATAAGGTGGCAAAGGCATTGCTAATGGCAAAAGAGTGAGGGAAAGAAAACCACTAGCGTGTGGTTAAAGATAAGCCGAATAACAGAAAAAGACTATTCGGCATGGGTGTTTATGGGTTTACTTTCTGGTTCATGGCCTTTACTTTCTCGTTGATATAGGCGGCAAATTGGGCACTGCCAAGCACGTCGATGTCGTGGTAAAGACCCAGCACGAAACGCCCGATACCCAAATAACTGGCCACTTCGGAGGCGAAAATCCAGTGGTTGGGTGTGTTGGCTGGAGTGATATAAGCTTCGGCAGCGGGGTATTCTTCCAATAAGATGCTGTGTGCCAACCTACCCAGTTTTAGTTCAACAGGCAGGCGTTCTTCGCCGCTAAACATAAATAAGTCGGTGAAGATAGATTTATGACTCTGTTCGTTGAGCCATTCCACATCGGTCATTTCCACCGAAGCAGCGCGCGAGGTTTTGAACGTTTTGTTGGTATGGCTGTTAATTTCGAAGCATCTAATATCCATTTCGGCATTAAGAAACAAGAATGGTTCCACCATTCTGTCGCTCACCGTTCTACTATGAGGCGACGAATAGTTTTTGAGTATAACCACACGGCGCAGCTGTATGGCCTCGCGCAGCACGGCAGCGTTGCTTTCAGCCTGTCGTCTTTGTCCCACATCGGTGAGCAATTCCAGGTTGAAGAAACGTTCCAGTTTTGATTGTATGCTTTTGGAGAGGTAGTCGGTGTGTGGCAATCTGTCGAGCAGTCGGTACACCATCATGGCCTCTTCTTCGGTGAATGCGATGTTTTCGTGCAGTCGTTTAAAGAAGGGCGAATGCCTGTCAAGTCTATATTTTGTGTTGGTTTTTACGAGTTTAAACCCGCAAGCACGCAGATTTTCGAGGTCGTAATAAAGTTGTCGGCGTGTGATGTCTAGTCTATCGGCCAGCATCTGCACAGAATAGTCTTTGTTTTCGGTTAATAAAAGCAGGAGTTCCAGTTCTCGTCTAAGGTTGTTCATTGGGACTTTATGTTAATAAATGAGCCTCACCCCCAGCCCCTCTCCAAGGGGAGAGGGGAGTGATATGCTTTGTTTTTATTGGGTAATTAACCGTATTGGTGCTGTTGGAACAGATAGGGGCTAATAGGGTTGATGAAATAGATAGGGACTAATAGGCAAGTGGGGTGAGAGGGACTATACATTAATTGCCATTACTATCCAAATCACGATAAAGCAGCCTGGCTAATCACTCCCCTCTCCCCTTGGAGAGGGGCTGGGGGTGAGGCTTTTTTTATTTCTTCACCACCTTCATCATTTCTTCCACGGCCTTAACCAGTTGTCGGTCGTAACCATTGATATAGTCTTCGGGTGAGTTATACACTTCGATGTCGGGGTTGAGCTGCGTGTTTTCGCCGTAGTTACCGCGCAAGTCGCGACATCCCACTTGTGGAATACCAAAGACGATGGAGGGGTCGAGCATGTTTTCCCACCAAACGGCGGTCATTGTACCAGCCACAGGTGTACCGATGAGTTTGCCGATGCCCAGTTCTTTGTACACCCAGGGGAATCCATGTCCGTTGCTGTAGTCGTCTTCGCATATCATTACGCACGAGGGTTTGTTCCATTTGTTAAAGGGGTCGCTGCCCACATAGCGTCCATTAGGCACAAACTGCTGGTATTCTTTACCATTAAGCAGCGTGCAAAGGTCGTCGTGTAGCCATCCGCCGCCGTTGTGTCTTTCGTCAACAATAACGGCGTCTCTATTTCTATTGGTATCGCTCAGCAGTTCGAGGTACACTTGTCGGTAGCTAGGGCTGTTCATAGCCTTTACATGCACGTATGCAAGTCGGCCACCCGAGAGGCTGTCAACCAAGTGTCTGTTGCGGTCTACCCATCGTTTGTAGAGCAGTTCCTGTTGTTCGCTAGCCGATACGGGTCGGATTACCACGTCGAAGCGTTTTTTTGTTTTAGGGTCGAATACCGACACGCGCACCGGTTTACCAGCTTTGCCATCGAGCAGTGGGAAATAGTCTTGTCCTTGCACGATGCTGTCTCCGTCGATTTTTTCGATGATGCAACCTGCAGTAACCTTAGTGTTGCGCACAGCAAAAGGTCCGCGTTTAATCACTTCTTGCACGCGCAGTCCGTTGCCAGTGTAGTCGTTATCGAAGAAAAGTCCTAGATGCGCTGTTTGCAAGCGTGGCGCAGTGCCCCAGTAGCGTGCGCCAGTGTGCGAGGCGTTAAGTTCGCCCAGCATTTCGCTAAGCATTTCGCTAAAGTCGAAGTTGTTGTTGATGTAGGGGAGGAATTTTTCGTACACCTTTTTATAGTTGGCCCAGTCTACGCCGTGTAGTGTAGGTTCGTAGAATTTATCCTTCACCTGTTGCCAAACATGGTTAAACATGTATTGTCTTTCGGCATAAGGTTTGAAGTTGAAGCGAGCTTCGAACTCAATATTTTTGCTAGAATTGCTGCTTAGGTCGATTTTCTTGATGGCGTTGTAGTCGCAGAGGTAGAGGTGGCGGAAGTCTTTATCAGGCAAAAACTCGCCACTACCCACATTTTTCATTACAATAGAGGTGCGATCTTCGCTAATTTGTCGTTTCCACAAGTCGTATCCGCCTTCGAACGACGCTTGATAATAGAGTGTATCTCCGCCGTTGCTTAGCACGTAATCGCCCAAGTGCGAAGAGTGGTCCGTGAGCCGAATAACGCGGTCGCGACAATTTTCGAGGTCGAAAACCAGCCCTTTAGGTTCGTCTTTCTTTTTCTTATTAGCCGAACCAACTTTTATTTTGTCTTCCTCTTTATCCTTTTTATCTTTTTTGTCCTTTTGTTGTTCTTGTTCTTCGTTTTTAGCCAGTTCGCGTTCTTCCTTGTTGCGTCTGAACTTTTCGTAAGCATCGAGGTCGAAGAACATGATATAGACATCGCGTTCTGCACCCCATGAGCCATGACTGCGATATCCAGCTCGGTCGCTACTGAAGATCATGGCTTTTCCGCCAAGCACCCAACGAGGTCCGCCGTCGCTGTATCCGCTTTGTGTGAGGTTATGAATTTCGCCCTTTCCATCGGCCTTAACCAGTGCGATGTCGGGGTTGTTCCATCCGCCAATGCCGATATAAGAAGCGAGTAGCCAACGGCTATCGGGGCTCCAAGTGAAGCCGATATCGCCATCCGAGTACGAATACACAAACTTTCCGTCCATCACAGTGCGTACTTCCTTGCTCTTAATGTCGAGAACGCGCAGTGTAGAGCGGTCTTCGTAGAAGGCAATACACTTGCCATCGGGGCTAAAGCGCGGTTGTTGCGATGTGCGATTGCTTTTTACCAGTTGTTCTTCTTCAAGCTGAGTGGCATAGGCAAAGCTCTTTTCCTTGTCTAATTTCAGTTTTGTGCGATAGATTTGCCACAGTCCGTTGCGTTCCGAAGCATAAACAATGCTTCGTCCGTCGGGTGCAAATTGAATTTCGCGTTCTTGTTCGGGGGTGTCGGTAATCTGCTTTGTGGTGCGGTAGTCCATCGAAGTTACGTACACATCGCCGTGCAAAACGAAGGCCAACTCCTTGCCATCAGGCGAGAGAGAAATCTCTGTTGCGCCCGTGAAGAGCGTCTGTCGGTCAAGGTCTTTATCCGTTTTGTCGGTCACGATGTTCACCTTTAGCTTTTGAGGTTGAGCACCTTGCTTGAGTGTATAAATCTCCCCGTCGTATCCATAGCACAATGTGCCGTCGGTAGCAGCGGTAAGAAAGCGCACGGGGTTGGTGGTATGTCGGGTAAGTTGTTGTTTATCAGTACCGTCAATATTTCGTTTGTACACGTTGAATGTGCCATCTTCTTCGCTCAGATAATAAAACGAGTCGCCTTGAGCGGCCCAAACAGGCGTGCGGTCTTCGCCATTAAAGTTGGTGAGTTTGGTGTATTTGCCTGCTCTTCTCAACCAAATATCTCGTGTGATGGGCGAGCGGTGGTGCTTTCTCAGCGGGTCTTCGTAGCCTTTTTGGTCGTGATAAAGCAAGTCGCCATTAGGTCGGATGCTGATATCCATCATGGGCAAAGCCGAGAAAAGGCGAGGGCGCGAGGCGTTAGTGCTCACCTCGTAGACCTGAGGAAGCGAGCCATTAGCAAACAAAATGCTCTGAGCAGTGGGCATGATGCTGCTTACATAGAGCACTGTGTTGTTGTCTTTAAAGGCGATGGGCGTTTCGGTTCCGCTGTTGGTGGTGAGTCTACGCGGTGCGCCGCCTTCCCTGTTCATTACATACACGTCCATACTTCCCTCGCGATTAGAGCAGAAGGCCAGCTGTTTGCTGTCTGGGCTCCACACGGGATAGGAGTCGTGGGCGGAGTTAGTTGTTAGTTGCCTAGCGTTACCGCCCGTAGCGGGTACGGTGTAGATGTCGCCTTTGTAGGCAAAAGCCACGGTAGAGCCATCGGGCGAAATAGCACAATGGCGCAACCACAATGGATTTTCTTGTGCCGATGCCGTAGTAGCTAAGGCAAGGGCCATGATAGTGAGGGTAGTTTTCATCATTATATAATGGAATGTCTTTATTGTTAACGTGATTGTTAGGAGGTTATTGGCGGGGCATGAGAGATAAAAGCATATCAGAGCGAGCCCCCAACAGGTAAAAATTCTTTTTTCTTGGCTGCAAATTTATTGAATATTCGCGAGACGGCAAAAGGGTTAGTAGAGAAAAATTTGCAACCTTGAAGCAGAATAGATAAGCGATGGGATAGAGAAGTAAGAATGTTCAGCGTAAAAATTATGAACAAGGGAAAGGTGGATTGCTGTTTACATACCGCCATTAAGAGTGGATTTGCTGTGTCAAGATGTGTTGTGAGGGCGGAGTATTTGTGTCATCTTGTCTGAAAAAGGGTGCTTCTTGTTGTCGTTTGTTAATAATAGAGCGGTGAGAAGTATTCTCGCGGAAGATATATATAGGTGTAATAAAGCGTGAAAAATACTTTGGAAAATCACTAAAATATAGTATTTTTGCAGCGTGTTACATATGTGGCATACCTAAATCAAGGTATTGCAGACAAGGTTAAGTTTGTTTTTTGTGCCGTTTTGGCCACGACTTCAGTGGGAGTAGGGTGTAAGATTGCGCAAGAAACACGCTGTAAACACTTCGGGGTATAAAGAAAATGCCCGTCTGCAATCACGATGCAATGAAAGTACGCAATGGCTTGTGCGCAAAATAGGTAGCTTTTGTGGCCGAGGATACTGCAGGAACATGCAATTGGGCAAATCAACAATAATGGGAAAATAATACAAACATAATTAAATAATTAAATTCAATCATTTATGTGGTTAATCAATTCTTCTATCGGTAGAAAGGTTGTCATGTCTGTAACCGGCGTGGCGCTCGTTCTGTTCTTGACATTCCATATGTCAATGAACATCGTTGCGCTGTTTTCGGAAAAGGGATACAACATGATCTGCGAGTTTTTGGGTGCCAACTGGTATGCCGTAGTTGCCACGCTTGGTCTTGGAGCCTTGACTGTGGCGCACATTGTGTATGCCTTTATCCTCACGGCACAAAACCGTAGAGCCCGCGGAAACGAGCGTTATGCTGTTACTAGCAGGCACGAGAAGGTGGAATGGGCATCGCAAAACATGCTTGTTCTGGGTATTATCATTGCTCTGGGCTTGGTGTTGCACCTTTACAATTTCTGGTACAACATGATGTTTGCAGAACTTATTGGTGTGGAAATGAAGTTCCATCCAGCCGATGGGTTTGCTTACATCAGGGAAACATTCTCTAATCCCGTTTATGTAGTGCTCTACATTGTGTGGTTTGTGGCCATTTGGTTCCACCTTTCGCATGGCTTTTGGAGTGCTATGCAAAGCCTTGGCGTTAGTGGCAAGGTGTGGTTTAACCGTTGGAAAGCCATCGGTTTGGCTTATACCACCCTGCTTATGTTGGGCTTCCTCATTGTAGTGTTGGCCTTCGCTTTCGGTTGTGCGCCTAGCTTGTGCGCCTGCTGCGCTTAATCATGATACCAATAAAAAGATAAAATTATGGCTATTAAAATAGATTCGAGAATACCCGAAGGACCCGTTGCAGAGAAATGGACCAACTATAAGGCTCATCAGCGACTGGTTAACCCCAAGAACAAACTGAAACTCGATGTTATCGTTGTGGGAACTGGTCTTGCTGGTGCCAGCGCAGCCGCTTCGCTTGGCGAAATGGGTTTCAATGTGCTGAACTTCTGCATACAAGACTCACCCCGTAGAGCACACTCTATCGCTGCTCAGGGTGGTATCAATGCCGCCAAAAACTATCAAAACGATGGCGACTCGGTGTATCGCCTTTTCTATGACACCGTAAAAGGTGGCGACTATCGTGCGCGTGAAGCTAACGTTTACCGCTTGGCCGAGGTTAGTAACAGCATTATCGACCAGTGTGTGGCTCAAGGTGTGCCCTTCGCACGTGAATATGGCGGTATGTTGGCCAATCGCTCGTTCGGTGGTGCACAGGTAAGCCGTACGTTCTACGCCAAAGGTCAAACTGGTCAGCAGCTTTTGCTGGGCGCTTACTCTGCTCTTAGCTGCCAGGTTAAGGCGGGAAAGGTGAAACTTTACACCCGTTATGAAATGGAAGACGTGGTAATTGTTGACGACCGTGCACGTGGTATCATCGCAAAGAACCTCGTTACGGGTAAGCTAGAGCGCTTCTCGGCCAACGCAGTGGTTATTGCAACTGGCGGATATGGCAATGCTTACTTCCTTTCTACCAACGCTATGGGGTGTAACTGTACGGCTGCCATTCAGTGTTATCGTAAAGGCGCATACTTTGCAAACCCCTCTTATGTGCAAATTCACCCCACTTGTATTCCCGTTCACGGCGACAAGCAGTCTAAACTTACACTGATGTCTGAGTCGTTGCGTAACGACGGTCGTATCTGGGTGCCCAAGAAGATTGAAGATGCTAAGGCATTGCAGGCCGGTCAGAAGCGTGGTTCGGATATTCCCGAAGAAGATCGCGACTATTATTTGGAGCGTCGTTATCCCGCTTTCGGTAACTTGGTTCCTCGCGACGTGGCTTCGCGTGCAGCCAAAGAGCGTTGCGACAAAGGTTTTGGCGTAAACAATACGGGTCTTGCAGTGTTCCTCGACTTCTCTGAAAGTATCGAACGCCTAGGCATCGACGCCATTCAACAGCGCTATGGCAACCTCTTCGATATGTACGAAGAGATTACCGACGTTAATCCTGGCGAGTTAGCCAACGAGATTAACGGCGTGAAATATTACAACCCCATGATGATTTACCCCGCCATCCACTATACGATGGGCGGTATTTGGGTTGACTACGAACTGATGACCTCTATCAAAGGCCTCTTCGCTATTGGCGAATGCAACTTCTCTGACCACGGAGCTAACCGCTTGGGCGCGTCGGCACTGATGCAAGGTCTTGCAGATGGCTACTTTGTTCTGCCTTACACCATCCAAAACTATTTGGCCGACCAAGCTATTTGGCCACGTCTTTCTACCGACCTGCCCGAATTTGCCGAGGCCGAAAAGGGTGTTCAAGACGAGATAGACAGACTGATGGGTATCCAAGGACAACGCTCGGTAGACTCTATTCATAAGGAATTGGGCCACATCATGTGGGAACACGTGGGCATGGGTCGCACTGCCGAAGGTCTTCGCGAGGGTATTAAGAAGATGAAAGAACTGCGTAAGGAGTTTGATACTAACCTCTTCATCCCTGGTTCGAAGGAAGGTTTGAACGTAGAACTTGATAAAGCAATCCACTTGCGCGACTTTATTATCATGGGCGAACTCGAAGCTTACGATGCACTTTCGCGTAACGAAAGCTGCGGTGGACACTTCCGTGAGGAATACCAAACAGAAGAAGGCGAGGCCAAACGTGATGATGAAAACTTCTTCTACGTAGGTTGCTGGAAGTATCAAGGTAACGATACCACCGAGCCCGAACTCATTAAAGAGCCTCTGGAGTACGAAGCGATAAAGGTTCAAACACGTAACTATAAGCAATAATTAAGTTGACGAGTTGACAAGTTGACGAATTAACACGCCAACTTAAACAAAACTAAATCACATGGACAAAAATATAAGTTTCACACTCAAAGTGTGGCGTCAGAATGGACCCACTGCCAAGGGACATTTTGATACATTCGAAATGAAGGATATACCTGGCGACACATCGTTCCTAGAGATGCTTGACATCCTTAACGAACAACTAATTGAGGCTCGTCAAGAACCATTCGTGTTCGATCACGATTGTCGAGAAGGCATCTGCGGTATGTGTTCGCTTTACATTAACGGACATCCCCACGGCCCCGCAACAGGTGCTACCACCTGTCAGCTGTACATGCGCCGCTTCAAAGATGGCGATGTTATCACCGTTGAACCATGGCGTTCGGCTGCATTCCCTGTTATTAAGGACTGTATGGTAGACCGTGGCGCGTTTGATAAGATTATCCAAGCTGGTGGTTATACCACCGTTCGTACCGGACAACCACAAGATGCCAATGCTATCCTTATCCCTAAGGAAGACGCCGACGAGGCAATGGACTGCGCCACATGCATCGGTTGCGGCGCTTGCGTTGCAGCTTGCAAGAATGGTTCGGCTATGCTCTTCGTTAGTTCGAAGGTTAGTCAGCTCGCACTGCTGCCTCAAGGACGCCCCGAAGCAGCTAAACGCGCTAAAGCGATGGTGATGACAATGGAAGAACTGGGCTTTGGTAACTGCACCAATACTCGTGCTTGCGAGGCCGAATGCCCCAAAAACGAGTCTATCGCCAACATCGCACGCCTTAACCGCGAGTTTATTTCGGCTAAGTTGGCCGACTAAACACCGAGGCTTAACGCCTTACGCCTGGCTCGAACACATTGCTTGTTGGCTTGTGTCTTGCCACGAGCGCACCTATGCGTGCTAATATCATTATGTGAGAACGTTCTGTGGCTTTCCATGGGGCGTTCTCACATTGCGTTTTATACCATCACTTTTCCTCAATAATTTCTTTGTTACTGACAAAGTTTTCATACCTTTGCACCAAAAAGATGAGAATTGCAACTGTGATACTCGACTTTGATGGGACGCTTGGCGACTCGCGCCGTATCATTGTCGACACATTAAGAGAGACACTCAGGCAACACAACTTGCCTGTTAGCACCGAAGAACAATGCGCAGCCACCATCGGACTGCCTCTTAAAGAGGCTTTTGTGATGCTGGCAAACGTAGATGAAGACACAGCAATGAAGTGTGTGAACACCTATCGTAGCATTTTCGATGTAAACAACGTTACTGGTGCGGTGAAACCTTTTGCTAATGTGGTGGATACCATCAAACAAATGTATGCCGCAGGACTAACACTCACCATTGCTAGCAGTCGTGGACGCGACTCGCTTCCTCATCTTGCGCAAAGCATCGGCATTGGCCAGTACATCAGTTACATCGTTAGTGCCGAGGATGTTGTTAACGCTAAACCACATCCCGAGCCTGTACTCAAAACCTTAGAACATCTCGATGCCAAACCCCAAGAAACGCTCGTGGTGGGCGATATGGCTTTCGACATAGAGATGGGACGGCGTGCCAACACCTTTACTTGTGGTGTTAGTTATGGCAATGGCTCGGTGAACGAATTGGAAGAGGCCGGCGCCAATTGGGTGATCGACGACTTTGCCCAGTTGCTTAACATTGTGTTCTAGTGCGCTGCACCCAAACAAAGGCTTACAAACCAAGCCAAACCATCGCATCAAACACATCGTGGCTTAGCCCTAAGTCTGGCCATTGTCGATGCATTGAGCCGAAACAATCCTCTCGAACACTACAAATGTAGGCGCTATAAAATCCCTATGTCACCAAGAAATATAGCAAATCACACCGCGCTCACCACTAATTAATAAACGATAAACCCATAAAAGCAATAGCTATGCAGCCCATTCTTAATCATTTTACCGACAACGATGCTTATACCTTCAGTTGCCAGTATTACGTTTTGCAGACCTATCCCCGTGCCGAAGTTGAATATACCTTCTTCGACCGTAACCATACTGCCTACCCAGAAGGCTTTGCCGACAAGGTGAGAGAACAAATTAACTTGATGCAGAACGTGCGAATAACCGACGAAGAGATTGCGTTTATGCAGCAACGCATGTATTATCTGCCCCAATGGTACTTCACTTTCTTGCGCGGATACAAGTTTAATCCCAGCGAAGTGCACATCGAACAAAGTGCCGAAGGACAACTGGCCATCTCCATTCGTGGTAAATGGTATTCCACTATTATGTGGGAAATGCCCGTACTCTCTATTATTTCTGAACTGATGCACCAACATCGCGGCGACATCGAACGCTACGATGAGGCACTAGAGTACGAACGTGCAGCCGAAAAAGCTAGACAAATACTGCGTGGTGGACTGATCTTGGGCGATATGGGCACGCGTCGCCGACTCTCTTTTGCACACCACGACAATGTGTTGCGTGCAATGAAAGCCACCGCCGAGGCGGGTGGCGAAACCGTAGACGGCGTGTTCCAACCCTGGAAGGGTCGCATTGTGGGCACCAGCAACGTGTATTTGGCCATGAAATATAACTTAGTGCCCATGGGAACGATGAGCCATCAGATTATAGAATTTGAAGAAAACGTTAGCGGCATCTTCGAATGCAACTTTAATGTGATGCGTAAGTTCAGCGATGTTTACGATGGCGACAATGGCATTTATCTTTACGACTGCTTTGGCGATAAGGTTTTCTTCAATAATCTCTCTAAACGTATGGCGCTTATGTTTACAGGTTTGCGCGTTGATAGTGGTGTTGAGGAAGAACAAACCGAGAAAATTATCGAGAAATACAAACAGCTGGGTATTAATCCTGCCACCAAAAAGGTGATTTTTAGTAACGGCCTGAACATCGAACGCGCTTTGGAAATTCATCGTTTTGTTGACGGAAGAGTGCAAGATAGCTACGGCATGGGCACATTCCTCACGTGCGATGTGGTGGGATGCAAACCTATGAACATCGTGGTGAAACTCACTAAGTGCCGTATCACCGAAAAACGCGAGTGGCACGACTGCGTTAAACTCTCGTGCGATAAAGGTAAAACACTGGGTAATCCCGAGAAATGTGCCTACCTCCTAAAGCAAATAGGATAGGCCAAAGGGATGTGAAAGCAAAAGATTAGCGAACGAAGACTGCTCGTTTCATAGCCAACGGTCTTCGTTCGCCCATCATCGACAATTAATTTGCTCAAACTCAGTTGGCAGGTGGACTTTAATTTTAACCCTTCATGGTGAAAGTGCTTTAGGTAGGGATGAGCTTAGAGGCCAAAACCAGATATGTATGATATATATAACAAACATAATTAACTTAATTACATGACGAAACAATTATTTTTTCTAGTCGCGTTAGCGCTGCTTTTTTCTTGCTCAAGTAGTTCGGATAAAACCTACGAACCAACCATTGCATCAGCCATCATTAACAGCGTGTATCTGTCTGTTCAAGACGAAAAGGGTGAAGTGATAGACCAAGATCAGCTGTTGAAAGACGCAAGGGTGCAGGTGCGCGGATGCGAAAGCAGAAAGCCACTACACATCACTAGCACAGCGATTGGCGATGTTAAGTTTTTGAGTTTCTCGCCCGATTTACCCCACCGCGAAGTAATGCGTTTTTGGGATAGTAAAGAAGGCAAACGCGGCACTGGCTATTCGGATGCAGAACTCACAATTGATGGCGTAACAATGAAACTTCGATTTCATTATGACTATGCCGAAGCATTAAATGCCGAAAAACTGTTGGGTGGTTCAAGCATTATTCTAAAAGCCGTTGAGTGTAATGGCAAGAAGATAAGTGTACAAGACCATACACAATTCTTTATCATCACGATGAAGAAAACGGCCGGCGGTTACGAACTACGCCCCTAACCCCTACCTCGCAGCAAGGCCATATTATGCACTTGTCTGCAAATTGCTAAGAAATAGAGGCTAACGATGCTAGGCGCATCGTTGCTTACTACGCTAACTTTTAACCCCAATTGCTTATTAGAGCCTAAACAGATGTTGTTTTATAGTAGAGCAGATTGCCCGTCTTTGTAACGCAGGCGTAGCGGGCTACGTCAAGTTGCAAAGGCAGACAAGATGCCGACAAGAAAATAAAAGCTGTTAGGAAACAACACC